>NZ_MVOI01000011.1 GCF_002283555.1 Rubrivirga sp. SAORIC476
TCGGCGCGGCATAACTCGCCGCTGTAGGCCGACACGGGGCACCAGCGTTCTCGGCCCGTCCCGGCGCCAACGCCAGTTATAGCTTCGGCCCACCTTCCCGCCCTCAGCCCCGTGCGGCTAAGCGGCTATCTGTTATGCCGCTCGCACTGCTACAACTCGGCTCGAACCGGTGAGACACGTTCTTGACGCGCTCTGGATCGGGACGGCGGTCTTGCTCGCTGTCCTCGGCATCGTCGCTCTTGGGCCGGCGCAGGAGTACTACGGTGCGGGGGGTTGTCTCCAGTATTCGTACAGCCCCAGTGCTCTCGTCCTGTACGCCGCCGCTACAGCGTTGGCTGCGCGCCCGCTCTGGCATTGGTCGGTTCGAGTCGGTGGGGGGAGCAGGGTCGCACTCGGGATGGCATCGTTCGGTCTGTGCGCTCTCGCGCTCGCTAGCATCCGCTGCGGTTGGCCGTACGCGAGCCTCTTACCGGTGGACCCGGCGTACTTCGGGCCTGCTGCCGGAGCGGTCGGAGTAAGCGTGATCCTCGCGGTTGGCATGGGAGCCGTGTTCGTTCGGTCGCTCTGGAAGCGACGGCGCTCCGGCGCGGCATAACCCGCGCTTGCAGGCCGACCGAGAGGGCCAGCGTTCTCAGTTCGCCTGAGCAGCGCCGCCAGTCTACCTTCGTCCCACCGCTGCGCCGTCACCTCTCGGCGGCTGAAGCGCCCACTGTTACACCGCGCCTCCTTCGATGCACGTCAGGCGGTGAGCGTCATCTCCCGTTCGGGGGTCTCCACGCGCGGACCGAGGCGGGCGGCTCCGGCCCCACGCTCCGCTCGGTCGGCCTCTGCACCGCGGTCGGCAGGGTAAGCGGTTCGGGGCGGCTCGCCCGGGGCACCGCTCGGGCCTCGGCTCGTTGTCCAGCCGTCGGCGGTCGCCATCGCGGGCGCGGTGCAACTCGCCGCTGCAGGCCGACGAAGGGCGTCGGTCGCGTTGCGGGCTCGCGGGGCCGTCGCGTACGTTGCGCGTCCCCAGCCGCTCGGTGCCCTTCGCGGCTGAGCGGCCCCCTGTTCTACGGCGTGTCCAGCGTCGCCAATCGCGCGGGCGGCTCGCCCGTCAACTCGCGGCGCAGGCGCTCGGCGCTCCGGTGGTCGCCGGACTGCGCGAGGTTGTTGTGCCAGTGAGTCACGTACTTCCGCACGCGCTCAGCGTCGCCCGCCAGTCCCGCGCGGATGATCTGCATGACCTCTGTTGGGATGCGATGCTCGGCCGTAGAACCCGCCGTCGCAGGCCGACCTTGGGCGCGGGCGTCGTCATTCGTCTGAATCGTTTCCATCGTCGTGTGCGCTCTCGCGCGGTTGGTGAATAGTGCCGCCCAAGGCGGCTGAACGGCCATCCGTTACACCGCGCTCCCTTAGCATCAGACCTTGCGCACCGCCTTCCTTGCCGCTGCTGTTCTCGGGTGCCTTGCAGGCGTCGCCTTGAACGTCTATGCTGGCCCCCCTTGCAAGAGGTACAACTATCTCATCGACGCGGGCGCGACGGAAGAGGAGAACCGTCGGGGGATGGAACAGGTCGCCAGGACCCAGCAGTGGGCGTGCTCACACCCGTTCCTGTACCGCGCCCTCTTGCTCTCGGTCGGGCTGGTACCGTTCCTGATCGTGACTGCGGTGGGGGTCGGCGTGGTCGCCCTCGTCCGCCGCGCGGTGTAACCCGCCGCTGCAGGCCGACAAAGAGCGGCTACGTTTCTGCATTGGCCGAGCGCGGCGTATCCTCTCGCCAGTTTCGTCCCTCGTGCCGCCAGCTCTTTGCGGCTGAGCGGCCGTCTGTTCTGCGTCACCTCCGCTCCCGTGATACCAACCGCCTACAAGTGGGAGCTATCGAGCCTGCTCTCGTACCCGCTCGGAGCGAAGAACATCTCTGATGCGCTGGCGGGCGTCCCGCAGTTCGACGCGCTCTCGATTCGGTTCTCGCCGGACCAAGACAACCCGCACCGGGCCGAGAGTCCCTTCTTGGTCCTTCGCGTCAACTACCGAAACAGCGTGCCGGGGCGCTCCGCTTCGAACAACATGATCGAGGAGGGCTGGTACGACCCGAAGTGGGAGATCAGTGTCGGCGCAGTCCCGCGCACTCTCCGTCACTCGGTCAAGACTGCGTTGCTGACAGAGGCGCTGCCGAAGGTTCGCCAGTGGCTCCTGAACAACGCGGATGCGACCGGGCGCGAGGGGCACTCCTGGGTCCGGGTTCGGTACGACGCGGATCAAGAGCGGCTCACCTACGAAACCTCGTCCCGGCTCCGGTGACGCAGAACCCGCGGCTGCAGGCCGACAACGGGCTCCAGCGCTCTTGCTTCGGCCGGGTCTCGGCGTCTACGTTGCCTTTCTCACCGTTCGCGGTCGCTGCCCGTTGCGGCTGAGCCGCAAACTGTTCTACGGCGCTCCCGCCAAGGCCGATCGCCCTCATGGCCGTCTACCGAGTCGATGTGCTAGCCGCCGAGCCGCAGCCGGTCTTCGACTGGATCAAGGCAAACGTACCCGAGGACCAAGTCGTCCGGGTCGTTGCCTTCGAGTCGGTCAAGGGGCACTACTTCAAGTGCGTCTTCCGGCGACAGTCCGACGCAGAGTTGTTCAACCGATGGTGGCGTCCCGAGGTGGAGGACCCCACGGTCAACCCCTTCGGTCACGGTCCGTGGCCCACTCCCTCCATCGCCGAACGCCGCGCCGTAGAACCCACCGCTGCAGGCCGACGAAGGGCGCCAGCGTTCTTGCGCTGGTTTGGCTTCGGCGTCTACGTTGCCCTCACCACCGTTTTGCCGTCGGCGCTTCGCGGCTGAGCGGTCAACTGTTCGCTGTACTCCGTCCCGAATGAAATTTGGCTGGCTCGTTCTCGCCCTCTTCGTCTCAGGGTGCGGAGTAGAACCCACACCAGCACCCGAAGTGGCGCCCGCGGTTGAGCGGTCTACCTCCACCGACCCCGCTCCCTCCGCATCTCCTTCGCCGTCGGTCTACCGCGTCGTCGGCGACTTCGACGGGGACGGGCGCGACGACTACGCGGTGGGCGAGGCGTGCGGGGTCCACGGGGCGTGCGAGTTCGCGGTCTTCCGGGCCGCACCTGACGGGCGCCGCCTCGCGGTTGGCTCGGTGCTGGCGACGTACGACGAGATCAGGCTCTGCCCTGGCGAACCGCCCCGCCTCGTCACTACGGTTCGGCAGGGGACAGCGTACACCCGGGCCGAGTACGTCGTCGGTCTGGACTCGGCCTGGGCTGTCCGAGCGGACACGTCGTCGCTGGAGGGGGGCGGCCCACCCGACTCGTGGTGGACACGGGAGTGCTCCGGGGGCTTGGACTTCTACGAGGCGACCGAGGCCGACGTGGACGCGCGAGGGGACTCGGCGTGGCAGCCGGTCGCGTTCCCGTCTTAGCGCGTTGCCACTCCGTACAGCGAACCCACCGCTGCAGGCCGACCGAGAGGGTCAGCGTTCTCGGCTCGTCCGACCGCCCGCGCAGTCATAGCTTCGTTCCAACGCTCTGCCCTCACCTCTCGGCGGCTGAGCGGTCAACTGTTCTACGGCCTCGATCCCATGAGCACTCGAACCTGGGTTGCCGAAGGCTTCCTGAACGAACCCGACCGATGGCAGCACGTCGTGGAGTGGGCGCTCCCGCTCGCTGACGCGGTCGAGTTCAACGTCCTGTTCGAAGGCGAGGAGGCGGAGCGGATGGTCGAGGGCATCGACGCGGCGCCGCAACCGCTGCCGACGGCGAAGCGGATGTACGCGCACAGCCAGCGGCTCCGGTTCGCGCTCACGGACGACCTCCGACGGCGCCTGCTGTTCGAGCCTTTCATCGGTTGGTACAACGGGCCGCTCGAAGACCCGTCCCTGTGGGCTGGGGACCGGCCGGTCATGGAGACGATCACGCACGAGGGGTACGTCTACGCCCGGCTGTCCGAGACCGAGCGTCAGGCCATGCTCGAAGCCGGGATCGACTTCCAGTATGAGGTGCCGGGGGCCGTAGAACCCGCCGCTGTAGGCCGACGATGGGCGTCAGTGTTCTTGCGCTGGTTCAGGCTCGGCGTCTACGTTGCCCTCACTACCGTTTTGCCCTCAGCCCCTCGCGGCTAAGCGGCCACTCGTTATACGCCCTCTGACTCTGGCTACTGATACCGCATTCCCGCTGCTCGTTCTCGACCTTGACGAGACGTTGCTCCATGCGTCAGAAGCCCCGCTAGACAGGCCGCCAGATTTCAGACTCGGGCCGTACCACGTCTACGAGCGGCCCCATGTCCGCAACTTCCTCACGGGGGCTTCCGGTTCGTTCCGCCTTGCCGTTTGGACCTCGGCAACATCGGGCTTTGCGGTCCCGGCCATTCACAGGATCAGACCTCTAGGCGTCAGCTTCGAGTTCGTCTGGACGCGTGAGCGCTGTACCCGACGCCTTGACATGGAGACGGGCGAGACCGTCTGGGTAAAGGATCTGAAGAAGGTGAAGCGGCGCGGCGACCGTCTCGAACGGGTCTTGATGGTGGACGACACGCCCGCGAAGCTGGCGCGGCAGTACGGCAATCTCGTTCGCGTGTCTCCCTACCTCGGGGCCGAGGCGGACGATGAGTTGCCGGACCTGCTTTCCTACCTTCTGAGCATCCGAGACGAACCAAACTTCCGCCGTATTGAAAAGCGGGGTTGGCGCTCGCAAAAACCGCCGGGCGTATAACCAGCCGCTGCAGGCGGACCGAGGGCGCCAGCGTTCTCGCGCTGTTGGAACGGCACCACTTCCAGCGCTCCGGCCTACCTTCTTGCTGTCTGCCCTTGGCCGCTGAGCGGCCATCCGTTACACCGCCTCGCGATGTCGCTCCCGCCACGGGTTCAGAACTCGCTCCGCCTCGGGCGTGATCTCGCAGCGGAAGCGCCGCCCCTTCAGTCGAAGCGGAAGGCTTGGGTTCACGTCCGGCCTGTGCTCGACGGTCCCGACTTCGATTCGGTTCAGGAGGCCCGGAACCGGGATCGCGTTGGGAAGCGCTACGACTCCGTCCCTATCCGCTTCGTCCTCCGTCGCGTCGAGCTGTCGCCGTGGCATCTACAGGAGGAGTGGGCGGACGACCTCGATGTGGCGATGAGCCAACGACCGGTCCCGGACGAGACTCGCGTCGTGGACACCGAGGCGGACGTACTCGCCGCGCTGGCGGAGTGGGGCGTGGATCCGGAAGCGCTGCGGCTGCCCGTGACCGTTGATTACCCAGAGCCGCCGCCCACGCTCGGCGCCAGCCCGTCGGCGGTGTAACCCGCGGCTGCAGGCCGACGCGGGGCTCTAGCGACCTCGATTCGTGCGGGCTTCGGCGTCTACATTGCCTCGTCCCACCCTCCCGGCGTCAGCCCCGCGCGGCTGAGCCGCAAACTGTTATGCGCCTACTCGTCGTTGTCACCCTCGCGTTGCTTGGGGTCGCGCCAGCAGCAGCGCAGCAGCCCGTGGAGTCGTGCGGCGCTTGGGGCTCGTTCGACTGGCGGGTTCACTTTGGTTTCGGGTCGGACGACTTGGTCTACATCCCGGAGTTCATGCCCGAACCGGTTTCGGACGCCCTCCTCTCTCGTGTCCCGCCTCGGGGGGCGCAACCGGAGCCCGAGTCTTTCTCAATCGCCGTAGCGGTTGTAGACACAGCAGGCGTTGCGACGGACATCGACATCGCGTGCGCTCCTTCTGTGGCGGTCGCGACCGAAGCCGAGTCGCTAATCCGACGCTCCGAGTTTTCCCCGGCACGAGACCGAGGCCAACCGATCCGGCATTTCGTCGTCGTCCCGCTATTGGCTCCTAAACAGCGCGAATAACGCTACGGCGCATAACTCGCGGCTGCAGGCCGACAACGGGCTCCAGCGCTCTCGCTTCGTCCGTGCCTCGGCGTCTACGTTGCCCTTCCTACCATCCGCGGTCGCTGCCCGTTGCGGCTGAGCCGCAATTTGTTACACCGCCCCTCGCACGTGTCTGATCGGCTCCTCGCTGCTGCTCTCTTCGGCGGAGCCGCTTGCCTGCTCGCCGTCGGTTTCTGGGCCGTCTTCTGGGCTGACGTCGCGGCGTTCGGGGCCGCTGTCGGCGTTCCCGCTGCGGCCGTCATCGGTGCGCTCGCGGCTCCCCGTCTCGCCGCTCACGCTGCCACGTCCAGCGGCCCTACGCGGGCGGCCCGGGACGGGGCGGCCGTTGCGATCTGGGCCTACGTGCTCGGAGCGTTCGCGCTCGCGGTGTTCGTGGCGGTTACGGATGGTATTGGGTTTGGCGGGATCGTCCGAGGCTTCGCGCTCGGCCTCCTGTTCTCTCTCGGCTACGGTGCCATCGCGCTCGTTCCAGCACTCATTCTCGGGGCCGGGGCCGGGTGGCTGTTCTACGTCCTCAGGACGAACGCCTCGCCCGCCGGGGCGGTGTAACCCGCGGCTGCAGGCCGACCCAGGGCTCCAGCGTCCTCGGCTCGTCCGGGCGCCAGCGCTACTTTCGGCTCGTTTTACCATCGCGGTCGCTGCCCTGGGCGGCTGAGCCGCAAACTGTTCTACCGCGCCGTCGATTGGAAGGCCGGTGGGGTGGGGCACCGAAGCCCGCGCCAGCGATCCGCTCGGGGAAGTCCGCGCTCGACTGGCGATTGGTTTCGATGTCGTCGGTGCCGCTCGGGAGCGCCGCCAGCGCGGCGAGAACTCCGTTCCGGTCTGGGTCGGAGAGATGAGCGGAGGGTGCCACGCGGTGGGTCCGGTGTCTGCGCTTCGGATGTCGCTTGCGGTGGCCCGTCGGTGTGTGGCGCGGTAGAACCCACCGCTGCAGGCCGACGAAGGGCGCGAGCGTCGTTGCCTTTTTGGGAGGTCACAGCGTACGTTGCTCGTCCATACCTCGCGCCGTGAGCCCTTCGCGGCTGAGCGGCCAACTGTTATGCCGCAGGTCCTAAGCCGCCGCCCACTTTGATCTTCCGCGTCTTCGGATTCGCCTTCGCTCACTTCGTCTTACAGCTCGGCGTTTTCGCCATCACCTTCGCGCTCGGCATGGGCAGGTTCGACACGGGGGAGTCAGCGGGACTATTCGAGAAAGCGCTGGGTGGAGTCTCGGATCTCCTAATGCTGCCGCTCGCTCTCCCGCTCGTTCACTGGTGGCCGTTCGGCGCGACAGGATTCCCGCTCGAACACCTTCCCTTCATCCTCAACAGCCTCCTCTGGGGAGTGGGTTTAGCGTACTTGTGGCGCTGGAAGAGAGGCACCCCCGACGCTTCTCCTCAACCGCCTGCGGCATAACCCGCCGCTGTAGGCCGACGAAGGGCTTTCGGGTTCTCGCTTCTCCATGAGTTTGGTGTTTCTGGTGATCGTTCCAATCGTCGTGCCGTCAGCCCTTCGCGGCTAAGCGGCCTTCTGTTATACGGCCACCCCGAACCTGATCGCCCTACCGATGGACCTCTCTGTCATCTGCCGTGACTGCAAGGAACCGTCTCGGGTTAAGGAGAACGCCCGGGACCGCTTAGTCCTGTCGAAGTCGCTGGGCCGGGAGTTCCAGCACCGGTGTGAGAAGTGCGGTGGCCGGGCGACGTACCACATTGACGATGTGACCGCATCGGCAGCACGGACGAAGCTCTATGGTCTGGTCGCCGCTGTCGCCGTCGCTGGCGTGGCGACGGTCGTGCTCTGGAACCTCGGCTGGGTCAGCACGCTCACCTTCATCCTGTTCGGCGGGATCTACTTCGCGATCCAGCAGGGCGCTGAGACTAAGGCGAAGGCGTTCAATAGCTACAAGCTCGGCCGGTCCCCTAAGGTGGCCGTATAACTCGCCGCTGTAGGCCGACACGGGGCATCAGCGTCTTCGGCTCGTCCGAGCTTCAGTGCTCCAGTAGCTTCGGCCCACTGTCCTGCCCTCAGCCCCGTGCGGCTAAGCGGCCACCTGTTCTACCGCGCTCCCAATGGCACGAGAAAGAAGTCGCCCTCGATCTCATGAGCAGCCAGACGAGGGCGAAGTAGAGTCGCTGGAATTCGCATTCCAGCACAGTCACGACGGAGTGCCTACGGATCAGCGAGACAGCGCTGAGGAGCCAACTCATCCATTCGGAGAGCTGACACCATTCATAGGTCTTGAAAACCATGCCGTGCTAGCGGAAGACAATCCAGTGCTGACCGAGTTGAAAGACGACTTTGAGGCGATCATTGCCGACTTCAACAAGCTCAATATGTCCATCGTCAACCGCTACATTCCGAACGATCCCGGCAGAAAGGAAGGCAGGACTTACGAGCATCTCTCCCGAAAGGTAGACGCACTCCAAATGAGAATGCTCGAATGGCGAGCGGCAGCGTTTCGGTACATGAGCGCCCCCAACATCGTCGTCGCCTCAATTGGCGAGTCTGACCGCGACATGGTGCTACTGCTTGAAAACCGAGCCCTGAACCTGATTACCACCCTGCGAAGCGACCTGTCGATCTACCAGTCAACGCTCGCTAGCAATCACCAAATCATGGTCTCGACGGCGGTGGCTAATAAGAGCTTTACCGTAGCAATGAGGGCTTACTACATCACGGCGGCAGGGCTCGTAGCTGCTGTGATTGGAATCCTGATGGCTCTTTAAGAACCCAGCTCCGGCCACCGCGCGGTAGAACCCACCGCTGCAGGCCGACCCCAAGCGCCAGCGCTTTCAGTTCCGCCAGCCGTCGGGGTATCCTGCGCTTCGCCCCACCCGCCAGCCCTCAGCTTGGGGCGGCTGAGCGGTCAATGTTACACCGCCTCGCATCGTCCCGTTTGCCGAACGTCGAGCCAGAGTCGATTCTAGAGGCCGTCGTCCTTCGAGGCGGCGCCCCGACCCTTGAGCAACTGGCGGGACCTGAACCTGGCCGCGCGCTTCTCGACCCAACCACGCTCGGCAGCAGGCTCACTAGCCGAAGACTCGAAGCGTGTGGCTACGAACTGATGTTCTGGGACCTCAGGCTGGACGGTGATTCGGTCTCATCGGTAGACGTTCAATTCCGCCGCCCCTCTGGCTTCTCGGCGCTGCTCTGGAGCCCAAACCGAAAGCTCCTGGCGCGATTGAGGAAATGGGCTGACGGGAACCTCGGACGGCTCTCGTGCCACCGGGTCTCCGGCGGTGACGGTGTACAGTACCACTACGGGGCGTCTCGCAACTTCGCCCCTATGACTGCGCTTGATAGGTGGGACAGCCAGTTCGCTATCGTCGAGGAGCGCCATTCGTCGGGGCAAGTCTCGGAACGGTCAACCTCTACTCGGAACGACTTTGTGATCGTCCGCTTTCGCAGACCCCCGGCGGTGTAATCCGCGCTTGCAGGCCGACCGCACGCTCCGGCGTCGTTGCCTCGTCTAAGCGTCAGCGTATCCTTCGCCTCGTCTCACCGCCCCGCCGCGTGCGGCGGCTGAATCGCAAATCGTTAGCTGCCTATGCAAGGCCTCGCTCGTCTCGCGCTCACTTCTCTCCTCGTGGCCTTGGCGGCCGGGTGCGACTCCCAGCCTAGCCCAGACGTGGTGTATTCGCTCGACGAGGTCGCCATGAGACCGACCCCTCTCATCGGATGGTCGACCGCCGCCCTCCTCTACGACTACCCCGAGTTCGCCAGTCGTGCAGGGATCGACGGCGCGGTACGGGTATCCGTCGTGGTCGGGCCGGACGGCACGAGCCAAGACCCGAGGATCGAGTCGAGCCCCAACGAGCTCCTCAGCGAACACGCCCTCGCGACGGTACGGGCGTTGGTGTGGGAGCCCGGCGAAGTGAACGGAGCGGCCGTGCGGGTCCGTGGTGACGTCTGCGTACGGTACGAGTTGGAGGGCACGGGGGTCGAGGCCGTGGGGAGCACCGTGTTCGGGTGGTGCGGCAGCTAACCAGCCGCTGTAGGCCGACCGGGGGCGCCAGCGTTCTTGGCTCGGCCAAGCAGCGGCGTCTACTTTCGCTCGTCTACCCGCCGCGCCGCCAGCCCCGGCGGCTAAGCGGCCATCCGTTCTGCGGCCTCGAACGCCTCGCCATCTGTGACTGTCAGGATCGCCCCCGCACAAGGCTCCATCGTTGAAGTCGGCAGCGAGGCTGTCCGGTTCACCGATGCGGAAGGGAATTCTGGTGTCGCGAACCTCCGCCCGCTCCGACCAGAGTCGCGGAAGATCGTCGGAGAGCACAACTTGAAGGAGACGCCGTGTTGGGTACAACTCGACGGCGTCCGCTTCGAGTTCGAGACCCGCAAGTCTGCTTATGAGGAGCTTGTCGATCCGATGCTCCGACTCGACCGCCACACGCGCAAAGGACGGAGGTTCGCGCGGTCAGAAGGCAAGCTCTTGATCCCGGCGGACAGCCGCTGGAATCACGCCCTGTTGGCCGTCGCGATCTGTTTGGTCGTGCTGACGGGGCTGCTGGCGGTGCTGACGGACCAATGGTGGGCGATATGGCTCGCCGTCGCCGCGCTGCTTCGGGCGGCATACGACGGGGTGGTTCACCTGAAGAAGAAGTGGGACGGCAAGAGCGGGGTTCTCTGACTCCTTGCTCAGGGCCGCAGAACCCGCGGCTGCAGGCCGACGCGGGGCTCCAGCGTTCTCAACTCCAGCGGGCATCGGCGTCTACATTGCCTCGTCCCACCCTCACGGCGTCAGCCCCACGCGGCTGAGCCGCAAACTGTTACACCGCCAGCCCGAACCGTTGTCGCTCAGTAACGATCTGATGTACGGGGTCCTCGCAATCGTGGTCGGTCTGGCACCACTCGCATATATCGTCTTTCGATTCCTGAGAGCAGCGTTCCGGTACGACCCGCAGGACCGTAGGAAAGCGGGAGACCTGGCAGCAGACTTCTACCGCTTGATCATTGGAGGTCTGGTCCTAGCGGCCTGGGGAGTGACGCAGATTCCGTAGCCGCACACGCACACGCTGGCGGTGTAACTCGCCGCTGCAGGCCGACGATAGGCTCTAGCGTTCTTGGCTTCGGCGGGGCTCGGCGCTTACGTTGCCCGTCCCGACCGCCAGCGCCTCAGCCTCTCGCGGCTGAGCGTCCAACTGTTATGTGGAGCACCGACCGCCTGCGCTTCATGCTAATTCGGTTGGCCATATGAGTGTAGCTTTAGCCAGAGCCATTGCCTCTCCCCCCTCCGTCCGATGAGCACTCTACCGTCCCTGAAAATCATCGATGTCCATCAGTTGCTCTTGGATGTTGAGAATCCCAGGTTACCCGCTCACGCCCCTGACCAGCCTAGCACTATCCAGGCCATGGCGGGAACCCAGGGGAAGAATTTGGTCGGAATGGCAGAGCACATCTTGGAGCACGGTCCCAGCCCTGCTGACCTGCCAATTGTCATGCCTGCGGCAAACGGCAGCTACATAGTTCTTGATGGCAACAGGAGGCTAACAGCCCTAAAGGCTTTGGAGAGTCCGAGCCTGATCGACGGCGCGGTTCCTTCGGCTGTCCTTAAGCAAATCAAGGAACTGTCGAAGCAGTACCACAAGAATCCTGTAGACAGCCTCCGTTGTTTCGTGGCCGCTGACCGTGTTGAGGCCGACCCATGGATTCAGAATCGGCACAGGGGGCTGCGCGGAGGTTCTGGTCTCGACGAATGGGACGGATACGTAGCTGCTCGTTACGACGCCTTGACTGGCGACAAGTCAATAGCGCTCCAGGTAATTGACTTTGTGACTGGTCAATCCAAGCTCTCCGAAAAGTCCCTTACTCGTATTCGCTCAGGGAAATTCCCTGTAACGACACTAGAGCGCATACTGAAGACGCCGTATGTGCGAAGCAAGCTAGGTTTTGACATCAAGAAGGGAGATGTTACGACACAGCTGCCGACTAGCGAAGTCGTCAAAGGATTGGCAAGGATAGTGGAGGATGTTGGATCTGGTGACGTGACCGTCACAGATGTCAAGAAGGTGGATCAAAGGATAAAATATGTAGACAGTTTTGTAAAGGAGGATTTGCCTGATCTCACGAAGTCATCTGGCAAGCCTAGGCCTGTTGATGAAGAGCCCCCGATAGCAAAGAAGAAACGCAAGCGCCCTCAGCCTAAGCCCCGGACCAGAACGACTCTCATCCCTCCTGGCCTCAGCACTGGAATCTCTCAGCACCGAATCCAGGCGATAGCCGAGGAGTTACAGTCCCTCAACGCTGACAAGCACCCAAACGCGGCGGCGGTGATGATGCGAGTCCTCATTGAGTTGAGCCTTGACCACTTCCTAGAGCAAACCGCTGGCTGGTCTGAACAGAAGGTGGACGGCTCCCACCTGGCCCAAAAGCTGACGGCGGCTGCGAATCACTTGAAGCAGTCCGGCGCCATGTCAGATCAACAGCTTGCGCCAGTGAAAAAGGCCGCTGCAGGTCAGACCCTTCTCGCCGCTTCGATCAGGACCATGCACGGGTACGTCCACAATCGCTATTTTTCAGCTGTGGCCTCGGAGCTGAAGACGGCATGGGATGACCTCCAAATGTTCATGACCAAAATCTGGTCTTAGGCCAAATTATCCAGCGATGCGCTCGCTAAAATCATGTCCCATTTTCTTTCTCCGCTCAGATATCCCGGCGGCAAACGTAAACTTTCTAACTTTGTCAAACTAGTTTACAGACAAAACAACCTCTTGGGAGGTATTTATGCCGAGCCCTATGCAGGCGGCGCAGCGGTTGCGCTATCACTTTTATTTGGAGAATATGCGAGAAATGTATATATAAATGATATTGACAGGTCAATTTATGCTTTCTGGAAATCTGTATTGGACCATACTGATGAGCTGTGTCGACGCATTGACATGGCCGAGGTCTCAGTCGAGGAATGGGAGCGACAGCGATCCGTCCAAGATGCCGAAAGCCCATCGCTAGCCGACCTTGGGTTTTCAACATTTTATCTTAACAGGACCAATAGATCTGGAATAATCAGGGGCGGCGTTATCGGGGGCAGGGAGCAAGATGGGGACTGGAAGATTGATGCCAGATTTAATAAGGCCGATCTGATCAAGCGCATCAAGAAGATAGCTCGGTACAAAAGCCGCATCACACTGTCCAATCTCGATGCGACGATCTTCTTAGAAGGCCTTCGTCCTGTCCTTGATAGCACATCGCTTGTGTATCTCGATCCTCCCTATTATGTCAAGGGAGGTGATCTCTATGAAAACCATTACCGTCACGAGGACCACGAGCTGATTGCTAGGCTTATCATGTCTTTCGAAACACCGTGGCTTGTCACTTACGATGATGTGAAACCGATTTGTGATATGTATCTCGATTCGCCGAGTCTCAATTATGGACTTAGTTATTCGGCGCAGGACAGGTACAAGGGCTCGGAGGTGATGTTTTACTCTGACGGGCTATTGCTTCCTGAGGTTGAGGACCCCGCCCGGATTCGTAAACAGGATTTCAATGTGCTGCAGAAAGAGATGCAATTCTAGTCGCAATATTGCCAGCTCCACATAACCCGCGGCTGCAGGCCGACCCAGGGCTCCAGCGTCCTCGACTCGTCCGGGCGTCGGCACTACCTTTGCCTCGTTCAACCATCGCGGTCGCTGCCCTGAGCGGCTGAGCCGCAAACTGTTATGCCGCACTCCCACCCCTTCTCCTCATGCCGGTAACGATCTCGTACGACCTCCGCGAGGTCACCAACAACCAACGCACGTATATCCGTAGCATGTTGGAGCGCTTCAACTGGAAGCGTTTGGGCGGGAGTGTTTTCCGCTACGACGGCGTCCTGCAAGAGGACGGAACCCTATATGAGGACTGGTTCAACCATGTTGTACCGTCCCTAATGTTCATGCGTTCGTACGCTCTAGCAAACGATATTCAGATTCGGTTCTTTACTCTAGATGCTGCTGGAAACACCTTCATCGATCTGAGCGATGAGGACCTTCCCTACGGTGAGTCGCCCACGGATGGACCCAATCTCCCGCTCGTAGAGCCGACGAATGTTCAATCAGCGGTTGGGACTATTCGCGATTTTGTAGATGCAGCTACCAACTCTGCTAACGGTGCGGCATAACCCACCGCTGCAGGCCGACAGCACGCGCGGGCGTTCTTGCCTCGTCCGAACAACGGCGTATCCTGCGGCTCGTCCTACCCGCCAGTCGTCAGCGTGCTGCGGCTGAGCGGTCAACTGTTAGCACGCTGCCTCTCGCACCGAACCTCTGGCTCGTTTCGTCCTCACCTTGCTTGCCTTCTGCGGGCTCTGCGCTTGCGGCGATCCCGACCCGGAGTGCAAGCGGGTCGCCGGGCTGATCCAACAGTGCAACGTCTATGATGACCGCGCGCACGAGGTCTACGTTGCTGGGACCGTAGACGCACCGCCGTCGCAGGACTACATCCGCCTGCTGGCTCGGGGCGTGACTGGCGGGCCGAACGTGGTCGCCGTCGATACGTGCGGAGCGAGGAAGCGGGTGTACCTGCTGGAAGGGTTGTTCGACGTCGACACGACGGCGGCGCCGTTCGACGTGGAAGACATGACGGGCAACTTCGCGGGGACCCGGGAGTCAGTCTTCGCCAAGCGCGACAGCCTATTCGCGGCCCGACCGTCGTGCTTCGTCCGAGACGAGCGGTGAGTGCGCTCGCGCTCCGTCCAGCCGGGCAGCGTGCTAACCCGCGCTTGCAGGCCGACCGTGAGGGTCAGCGCTCTCGGCTCGTCCAAACGTCGCCGCATTCAAAGCTTCGTCCCACCGCTGTGCCGTCACCTCTCGGCGGCTGAATCGCCATCCGTTATGCGCCTACCGAACCGATAGCGATGTCCGAAGAGACGCAGCATCTTGTCAAGGCGCTTCGCCGCATCAGAGAGAAGCCGCTCGATTCGACAGATGATCTGGCGGTTCGGAGGGGTGAGTTCGTGAGTGTGCTGAACAGGATCTATGGCCCCGGAAGTCCGCAGGAGCAGCAGGTCAATCGAATCAAGTACTACCGACGGGTGGGCTCGGGATCGATTAGCATGGGCGGTGCGGTCAGCGGCTTTGCGGTCTCCGAAAACTTTGCGGAGTGCAAGAAGCGACTCCACGGGCTGATCGACGGCGCGGTTGAGGAACTAGAATCCTTGGGCCTCCCTACTAAGCCGTCACCCGCGAGCAGTGGCCTGAGCGTCTCAGTAAACCAAACCGTGAACCTCAACGTCGTGATTGAGGCTGTCAAGGACGAGTTGACTGGTCAGCAGCTGAAAGAGCTAAGAGAGGCTCTTTCCGAGCCGGGCACGCCTGAGCAGAAACGGTCCAGGGTGCTGGAAAAGGCCAAGTCGTTTGGTAGTGACGTGGCGTCAAACATCCTTGCCGGCATCATCACTAACCCTCAGATTTTAGGCTCCATATAGTCAACGGCGCATAACCCGCCGCTGCGCAGATCGGCGCGTCGATCCGGGGGACGGTCTGCAGGACATCGGCCGCGGCCTCGCGCACGCTGGCCAGCGAGGCGAGGTCCGTGCGGATGAACGACACGTCAGCGCCCTCACCGAGTTCTCCCTTCAGCTCTGCGACCGCCGCCCGCGACTTCTCGACCGAGCGGTTGAGCATCACGACGGTGGCCTTCTTCTTCAGGAGCGTCCGCGCCGCCTGGAAGCCGGCGCCGGAGTTCGCGCCGGTGATGAGAAAGGTCTTGCCTGCGAGGGAGCCGAGGCGATCGGGTGTCCAGCCCTTTGGGCCGAATGGGTTCGTAGTGTTCATGGGTCAGAGGGCGGCGTCAAGATCTGCACTGTACCTCCGCAGCTGAGGTCTGGGTGCTCGACATTCCACCTCAAACACGCCTGATTCCCTCAACGGTGTATGATCGGGCACGCGCTCGCAGTACCCTTCCGGCATGATCGAACTGCCCGCCCTGGTCGCCCGACACCTCCCTGCACCGGGCCTTCTCGACACCCCCCTCGACGGTGTCCAGTTGTTCCGGGCCGACGCCGCCATCCCCCGTGTGAGCGCCGTGTACCCGCCGAGCCTGTGCGTCATCGTGCAAGGCACGAAGCGAGCGTACCTCCAGGGGGAGACGCACGCGTTCGAGGCCGGCCAGGTGCTGTGCGTAGCGATGTCGATCCCCATCGAGACGGAGGTTACGGCGGCCACGCCGGAAGTCCCCCTCCTGGGACTGATGGTGAGCCTGGAGAGCCGCGTCGCCGCTGAGACCCTCGTCGCGTGCCAGGCCGCGCGGACATCGGCCGCCTTCGACGCCGACAATGACACCATGGAGTGTTCGGTCGGCCTCGGAGTCGCGCGTGTGGACGAGGCCCTGGCGGACGCACTCGGACGAATGCTCCACCTCCTCAGCGCCCCCGAGGCGGCCCGGGTCCTGGGGCCGGGACGCGTCCGGGAGGTCCTCTACGCCGCCGTTCGGGGCGAGGCCGGTACGTTCATTCGGAACCACCTCGGCGGAGGGCAGGAGATCGCGCGCGTCGTGGGCTACGTGCGCGACCACGTCCACGAGCCGATCTCGGTCGATGACCTCGCGCGGCGCGCGGGGATGAGCCGGTCGGCGTTCGACCGCCGGTTCAAGGAGGCCACGACCTACGCCCCGCTGCAGTTCGTCAAGGCGATGCGGCTGGGCAACGCCGCGCTGAGGCTCCGACAGGGCGCCTCGGTGGGGGAGGCTGCGTACGCCGTGGGGTACGCGAGCGCGTCGCAGTTCAGCCGCGAGTTCCGGCGCCACTTCGGAGCGTCGCCGCGGGCGTGGGGCCGCGCTCACGAGGGCGATGGGTCGGAGTCCCTGTCCGTCTCGTTCCCCTCCGTCGCGGGCTGAGCCGGTGTGTAGGCGAGAGCCTCACAATGCCGCAGACCCCGCCGCTGCCGACCGACGCCACGCGTGAGCGTCCTCGTCACGCCTTGGCTTCTGTATTGTCGGATGCGGTCCGCCAGTGGGTAGCGCGCCTCGGCACCGGCGCGCGCCGCCCGAACATCAGGAGGGCCGTCGAGATCGCTCTCAACGGCCCTCCTGGGGTGCCCGAGACTGAAACATAACACCGTTTCAGCTGAGACGACTTGAACGCAAAAGCACCGTTTCTGAATCAGAATGACCGATTTGACGGGAGGTGGCGGGACCTGGAACGGGTTGACACCTTTGGCACCTTTGGCACCTTTGGCAAACTTGGCGTCGCATCAACCCCCCTCTCCCATGCCCGCAGTCACCCCCGTCCTCTGGCACTACCGGACGAACAAGGACGGCCTCTCCCCCATCTACCTCAGGCTGGCCGACGGTCAGAAAACCCGGTACCGCTCGCTGAAGGTGTCCGTACGTGAGGGCCAGTGGAACGACCGCGCCTGCCGTGTGAGCGGGCGCCACCCAAACGCGGCCGAGATCAACAAGATGATCGCCGATGAGGTCCAGCGGGCCGAGGACGAGGTGTTCCGCCGGACGGCCGTCGGCGAGCGGACCGACGCCGACGCCGTGGCCCGGTCGCTCACCGTCCGTCCGACCGACGACAAGCCCGGCCAGTCCGACTTCTTCTCGTTCGCCGACGAGTTGGTTGGCGGGTACAAGACGCGGGGCCAGATGTGGACCCATGACCGGTACGTCTCGGTGCTCAAGAAGATGAGGGCGTACACCGGTGAGCCGTTCGCCTTCTCCGGGCTCACTCCCGCGTTTCTCCGCCGCTACGAGGCCCACCTCGCCAAGGAGTACGGGAACACCGTGAACACCATCGCCACGAACCTCTCGACGATCAAGACGGTCATCCGCCGGGCCATTGCGGAGGGGCTTATGGAGTATGGGGCAAACCCCTTCCTATCCCACTCGATCCGTACGGAGCCGACGGCACCCGTCCGATTCACACTCACGGAGGTCCGTGCGCTGGAAGCCCTCAACCTCCCGTTTGGCACGCCGCTCCGTGTCGCCCGTGACACGTTCCTCCTCCAGTTCTACAGCGGAGGGGCTCGGTTCAGCGACGTGGCCGACCTACGCTGGGGTTCGGTCCAATCAAAAACCATCAGCTACCGGGCGTCAAAGACGAAGAAGGTAGTCGAGGTCCCGCTCCTGCCCCAGGCCGAGACCGTCATCGCCCCGTATCGCACGGACAGTTCAGGGCCGCGAGACCACGTGCTCCCGCACCTTGCTGGCCGCGACCTTTCCACACCGGAGGCCCGCAAGAAGGCGGTCCGCTCGTGCACGACGCTGACGAACAAGGCACTCAAGGAGATCGCGACCATGGCCGAGATCGACAAGAACCTGACGACCCACGTGGCCCGTCACTCGTTCGCCGACCACTGCCGGACGATGGGCCTGAGCGTCTACGACATCTCGAAGGCCATGCGACACTCGTCGATCAAGATGACTGAGCGGTACCTCGCCCGACTCGACACCGGCAGCCTCGGGGACAAGATGGCCGAGCTGTTCTCGTAAACCGGGACGACAGTGTCCTCGGCTCCCATCGAGACCGACAGTTTGAACCACAGCCCCCCGCCTCAGATCTTGCGGCTCCGCTCGAAGTCAGACTCCACAGATGGAACCGCTCTACTCCGAAGTGGCCCTAATCAACGGCGTCCCCACTGGCGCCGTCATCGGAGTGGCGTACGGCGACGTGAGCGGACTGGAGTGGACCGGGCCGCTCCCCTCGGCCTGGGCCACCCCTCCGGTCCTTGAGAGCGAGTTCGAACGGTACTGGCAGCGGTTCTACCCGGGACTCCCTGTCGATGCCACACAGCGCGCGCTGACGCTGTTCTCGTCGCCGTCGCTGGTTTCGCTCGCAGAAGCGGCCGTCAGCGCTTTGGGTGCGCGGCAGGTGAGGTCCGACGTGGCCTCCCGCCATCAAGAGGCGGCTAGCGATCTCCTTCGGACCGCCGAGGCGGGCCTCCGAGAGGCCGTCCAGGCCCACGCGTCGCTCCTCGACCACCTCCGCCGCTCCCTATACGCCATCGCTGAGCTAGGCGATGGGGTTAACGGCTGGGCCCTCCTCGAATGCTGGCAGCGTGCGCTCGGACTCTACATCGTCGGGTTCGAAAGCCCTAGACGGAGCGTCATGGCCCAAGCCGCCTACGACAAGTCAGAGCCCTACGAAGCGACCGCTCGCCGGTTGATGGCCTCGACCGCCGACGTGCCCGACAGCCCGCCCGGTCCGAAGAACACGGTCGGCGTCGTCTTCCACCTTCTCCGCTCCCGAGACGAGTCCGTCGCGAGGGGCGAGCGGGCATTGGCCGACGTGGTCATCGCCCACAAGCTCCAGTCTGACTCCTGGGGCGGTCGGAAGTGGTCCGAGGTCGAACCCGTAGACCTCCTCCCCTACCCCTTCGACGTGTTGAGCCTGCCCAGTCGGGAGGAGGGGACGAGAGAGGCCGACCGGGAATCGGTCGTGGCGGGCCTGCTGGCGACGACCCTTCTCCACCACGGGCTCTACGGGCCGGGCGCGCTCCCATGGGACCTCGTGGTCGGTGTTGCCGACGGCGGACCAGGCCTGTCGTTCAGGTCGGTCCGAGCCGGTCGAGACATCGAGGGCTACGCCCCCACGGACCCCGTCTCTTGTTCGAGGGCGTTGGGTCCGTACAGTCTCACCCGTGGGCTGGAACTGGAAGAGTTGTCGGCAGGCGACCTGTTCGACCAGATGTCCGAGTCGTGGTCGGGCGTGATGCGGGATGCGACTGGGGACTCGTTGAGGAAGCTCTGGTCGGGCGCGGTGAAGTCGGGGCGGCTCGACATCCCGATGGCCCACCTGCGCCTCCACCATAGAGCAGCAGCAGAGGCGCTGGGGCTGCCCCCACCAGCGGCCGACCTCTACGATACCCGGTCCTTCCGGTACGCGTCGAGCGCGGCACGCTTCGTCTTCGCCGCGCAGGCCGTCGCACGGTGGGCCCGGACAGCAGGTGCCGACGACCAGACGGGGGGTCCCGGAGCGAGACTCCCCCAGTGACAGGCCAGAGGTTCTCTCAAACAGGGAGAAACCGTCGCGGTTGCGAAAACAGATCTGGAGGGGGCTGATCGGGTCTGAGAGGCCCTATTCGCTCCCAGTGATGAGCCCGAACGACCGCGACCTCCTCGCACAGACCTTCGCCGTAATGCTCGACCAGCTCGCCGACGAGCTGGCCCCGAAGGTCGCCTCGCGCCTTCCGTCCGCGACCGGCACGGCGACACGTACGGCACCCCTCCCCGACGTGCCGGAGCGCGAGTTCCTCGTCCAGCGAGAGGCGGCCGAGTGGACAGGAATCTCGGTCTCGGGTCTCCGCCGGGCTCGGAAGAACGGCCTCCCGTGGACGATGGCGCTCGGGCAGGTGACCTACCGCCTCTCAGACCTCCGCGATCTGATGAACGGGCGCTACAACGACTGATACCCGACGGCCCTGGCATCCAGCTGGGGGCTCGTCCCTCCGGTGCCCTTCCCTTCTCAATCCACCTTCTCAGTCCATGCAACACCAGACGACGGTCTCCCCCTGGATCCAGTCCCACCTGCTCGGTACGCGCCGACAGCTAACGGTGATCGACCACGCCACAGCCGGCCTGGGTGACGACACCAAACGACTCCTCCTCCACGTCATCGCCTCCACCGTAGGAAAGCTCCGCGTGCCACGGCGCAACGGCGTCTCCGAACACCCAGAGTTGGACATCCCGACGATCCCGATCTGTGCCACCTTCATCGATTGGCATTTCCCGCACGCGCTCTGGAAGATCCTCGTTGAGCGCGGCCACCTCGCCTTCGTGGGCCATGACCGGCGGGCCCAATTGTCGCGGGAGATGCAAGTGACGGAGGCGCTCCTCACCGAGATCATGGACGCCGGCCCCCGAGTGGGAGACGTCGAGTCCGGCACGCTCGTCAACCTGTTCACGGGCGTCCCCTCGGAGCGGCGTGTCCGGTCGAATCTGTCAGATCGAACGTGGGGTCGTTCTCCCAGGCTTGCCGTGGAAGCCGCCCACTCGATCCGCAGGTCCCCGTTCAACCCCGCAGCCGTTGAGCGCCACTTGGAGGCGCTGAGGACCGCCTGCAGCACGGCCGTGACGGAAGGGGACCGGCTCGTCGCCCGGATGCGGCTGTGGACGGACCAGGCCTGCTACTGGACCGTTCTGGGTCAGGCCCCCCGGCTCACCGATGAGTTGGGCTCGCTCGCGGGCGAACCGATCTGGGAGTACACGCCCGCCTACTCGGTCCAACGGTTCGGCCGGCTCACCGAACGCGGGGGTGGGCTCCAGTCCTGCAGCGGGCGGATGAAGGCGGCAGCACGGGAGGGCGTCGCGGACTGGCGGAACTACGATCTGTCGGACTCCCAGGCCCGGCTCCTCGTCGTGCTCATGGAACGCGCGGGAATCGAGCCGGTCGCGCTCCGCCAGTACCTCTCGGACGGGTCAAAGGAGGCCTACGCCGAACGGTGCGGCCTGAGCGTGCGGGCGTGGAAGAAGGCGCTGTACGCGGTCCTGATGGGTGCGCGTGTCCCGACCCCAACCGGGCTCGCGCATTCGTCAGGAAGCTTGGCGAAAGTCATCCGGCAGGACGTGGGCGGCGACGCCCTTCTGGACACCTACGGCCGGTTCTTGGTGGAAGTCGAGCCTCTCGCAAGCGAAGCTTCGCGCTGGCACGACCACCTCGTCGACAAGTGGTCAAAGTCCGAAGGGTTCTACATGGCGGTCCACAAGAAGACCTACGTCCGGAACGCCGTAGGGAGCACGGCCGCACTCGAACTCCTTGCCCAGAACCGAGAACGTCACCTCCTCGCGTCAAGGCTCGCTGCGTTCTTGCTCCAGGGCCTGGAGGCGTCGTTCGTCCACCGGCTCGCCATCCTCGGTGCCTCCTACGGGTTCGAGCCCGTCAGCCACGAGCACGACGGCCTCGTGACCATCGGTGAGATCCCACGCGCAGCCGTGGAAGAGGCCCGGGGCTTGGCAGGGCTCCCGCCTGGCGCCGTCATCGTCGGGGAGAAACCGTTTGTCTAAGGATCATTTTAAACCCATTTTAGCCATGGCAACTCTATCTGCCAGACTAAAGGGCCCCTCTCCTGCCTTCCTTTTTTTAGAGGATCTAAAATCAGAAAGTATCACTTTGTAAGACAATGACTTAAGCCCTACCATTAACAATCTTGTATAAGTAAATCCAAGGTCGAACGCACGAATTCATCAGCGCCGACATCGAGCGCGCGTGAGAGCCTGTACAGGGTCGAGATCGCGGCATGGTTGATCCCAAGCTCGGGTTTCGCAACGAAGCTCCGACCGCCTCCGCTCTGTCATCTCAGGTCGGGTCCTCCGAGAGGAGAGGATGGGGGGCATTCACGCTCTCGTCTGGCGATTCACGGACGAGACCGGTGCCGTATGCGAGTTGGAGGTCAACATTGGCTCGGTCACGCAGTCTTGCCGGCTACTGGGTGACTGTAGAGGAGGCTGGTCTCGCTGAACAGTGGTGTCTCCCGTGTGGACCGTGGGTCGAGGGCAAGCCGGGCTAGAGACCCGACGAGCGGCCAGGGTCTACACTTCGGTGGCCGTCTGGAGAGGAAGGGCACGGGGTGGGGAATACTCGCCCCACCGAGCGACCGATCTTGTCACAATCGGCGATTCTGACCTCTATTGATAGGGGGCAAAAAAGGATGTCGGGGTCCAGACCCTGACATTTCCGAGAGGCGTGTGCCGAAGAGGGGGCGCAATCGGTGCCGCGATCCGGAGACCATAGGCGTGAAGCGGATCCCCTGCTTCCCTGTCACTCCTCCTCACTGCACGCCATGTCCTCCGACACCCCAGACACCGGGCCTCCCCCCATCCACCCTGACGGCGACGGCCTCCGCCGACTCGCCGCGCTCGTCGCCGAGGCCGCCCTTGCGGTCTTCGCCTTCGTTCGCACACTAAAACGCCACCGCTGATCGCTCTCGCAAGGACAGCCTGACCCGAGCACAAGATCAGGTTTAAAAGCTGTCTCATCTGACACACGAAAAGAAAGAGTCGTTCTGCCAACTACGGCAGGGCGACTCTTTCCGTATCCCCCTTGCACGAACACATCCATGGAACTCTCCCGCTTCAACCAACTCCGCGACACCGCCGCCCGCGTCCAGCACCGGGACATCGGCGCCATCGCGGCCAACCAGGTCATCGACGGGCTCCCCGTCATCAACCGCACCAAAACGATGATCTCGCCCTTCGCCGAGATCGTCAAGACGCCGACGCACTCTGAGAACTCCGGCCAGCACACGGGCTACGCCATCGAGATCGAGGACGACGCGGCCCCCCACGGCTACCGTCACCTCGGCAACGTCTCCGAGCGCTACTTGCTCATGACGAACGCCGAGGTGTACGACCTCGCGCAAGAGGTGGCCGAGGGCTCGGGCCTCCCGTGGCAGCCCGGCCGGGCCTTCTGGGACGGCGGCAAGTTCGCCGTCGTGCTCGACTTCGGCGACGAGGTCAGCCAGGACGTATCGGCTTCCGGCGACGGTTCCGACCCCGTGGGCCTGAGCCTCGTGTTCCGGACATCGTACGACACGACATGGAGGTTCGAGGCCGCTCTCATGGGAAGGCGATTCGCTTGTGATAATGGCCTCCTATCGGGCGAGTTCTTCGGCCGCGTGAGCTTCAAGCACACGACGGGGTCGGCCTCGGACGACTGGCAGGGCGTGGTTCGTCAGGGCCTCAAGCTCGTCCACCGGGCGCCCCACGACCTCGCCGTGTTCGTCCGGGCGCTCCGCCGCCTACGGGAGGCGCAGACCTCGGACAAGCGGCTTCGAGAGGTGCTGTCGCTCTTCCCGCAGTTCGGCGATTCGCTCGTTGGGAAGGTGATGCGCCGGTACGCTGAGCACGAGGAGGCCACCCTCTTCGGGCTCATGCAGGCCGGGACGAACGTGCTGTGGCACGACCCCAAGCAATCGGCCGCCTCGTGGGCGCACAACGACGCGCTCGTGTCCGGGCTCGTCCAGTACGCCCAGGACCGGCTGAACTAGACGCAGACCCCGATCACCAACCGAGGGGGGCTGGCAGCGATGCCAGTCCCCTTCTCGCTGTTCCCTTCTCGCTGTTATGGACAACCTTGAACACGCGGCTGAGGCGCTATGGTCGGACCTGTCAGCCGCCGCGCTTCAGCCAATCGAACTCTCCGAGATCGTGGACCTGTTCGCCGTGGTTACGCGCGGCGCGGAATCGCCGGAGGTGGCCAGCCGCCTCGGGGACGCCCACGCGGTCGTGGACCTGGCAGGGTCGGTCGTTGCGGGCCGCCGGACGCTCTCCCCGGAGCGATCAGCTCTCGTCGTGGTCGTCGCGGCCTACCTGTGCAGCCCGTCGCTATCGGAGCGATGGTTCGGGTACTCGGTCGAAGTCAGTGAGACGGCCCTGATCAGAGCTCGTGCGCTCGCAGAGTTCGGCACCGACCTCGGCGGCGACCTCGGCTAGCCAGCAGGTGCAAGTCTGGCAGGAAGGGAACGGCGTTATCGCCTGCCCCTTCCTGTTTTTGCCCCCGAACGTTTCTGGCCGCTCGAACGGGCGCAGACCGTGAGAGCTCATTCGTGGCCGTGGGAACCCGCTTTCAGCTTTCGACGTCCGCGTTCCCGCGGACGTCGGAGGTCTCCGAAAGGGGATCTTGGAACCCCCGGCCCAGCGAGTAGAGGTTGCGGATTCCGTCGTGGTCGCAGGCCACCTCGCCCCGCTTCTCGAGGCGCCCGAGGGTCGTTCGGAGGGTCGTCTGCTTGATCGTGCGGCCATCGGAAGTCTTCACGGCTTTCAGCAGGGCTTTCACGCTGAACGACTCCCCTGGCGACTCGTTGAGGAAGCGGAGGACGGCCTCTTCTCGCGCGGCGTCGTCCCTGATAACTCCGGCGGCCCCGTCGGCGGCGGGACGGGAGCCGGACGGAGGGCGCTTCACGACCCCGTTGCCCGTCCACTCGACGATCATGTCCGCGTTCTCCGTCATCCGACCTCGCACCTGCATATGGCGTAGTCCGTTCGCCCCTTCGACGACCGAGTAGACCACGACGTGGTCAGCCTCCCCGGCGAACGCATGAGACCCGGACCCGGCGGCGGACACGGACAACGTCCGCCCCTGGGCCCCGCGCTTCGTCGTGTGCCGGACGAGGACGACGGCCACGCCTCCCTCGCAGAGCCGCCCCCGGACCTTCGCGAAAAGGCGGCGGACGGACGGGGCCGACGCCATCCGCCCACCTAGCTTCGCGACGGCTGCGAGCGTGTCAATCACGACGAGCCGGGCACCCGTCTCACGAACGATCCTGTAGACGTCGAGGAGGACTTCGTCGAAGCGGAGGTCCCAGTGGTCCTCCACTGTCAACGCGATCACGTCTTGCGTCATCCATCCCATCCGGTCGAGGGTCCCACGAAGCGAGGGTTCGGACTGCTCGGAGACGTAGACGACGGGCCCCTTGACAGTCGGCTCGCCGAGAAAGTCCCGTCCCTCCGCGACCGCACGGGCGGCCTCGAGCGCCAGCGTGGTCTTGCCAGCTTTGGGCTCGCCGATCAGGTCTGTCACGGTCCCCGACGCCGCCAGCCCAGGAACCACCCACTCGACAGGATCCCCCTCTGCGATCTCGAGCAGGCTCTTCCCTCGGCGTTTCTCGGGCCGGGCCTTCTCAGATGGGAGGACGTGGGGAGACTCGTGCCGGACACGCCCTCTCTCAGCTTTGGCGAGCAAAAAGTGCTCCAGGGAGCCCCCTCCACCGTGTCCCCCGACCTTCTGCAAGAACTCTGCGGACTCAAGGTGGGGGGCCTCAATGACCTTGCTGAACAGACCTTTCAGGAGGCTGGCGCCCTCCGGACTCAACTTGGCCGTAGTGTCGGCGACGATGAGCACGACCTCCGGTTCATCGAAGGGTGTGAGGACCCCTAGGTCGAGGAGCGAGCGGAGCGCGTCAGCAGAGCAGAGCGTGCGCGCTGGGCTCTCGAACGCGCACGCCCGGATCCCGAGGCTGTCGAGCACGACGGCGGTGACCGGAGAGCGGACGGCCACGACGAGACGTCCTGTCCAGTTGAGGGGGGCGGTCGGGAACGGGGTCGGGAGGTCTGCGAGTCCCACCCCACGGTTGGCTTCAACTGTAGACCGAGAGAACAGGACCGGGCCGTGCCCCTCCCAGGGCGGCTCTACTTGAAGCGCGATGCCCCGGACGGAAAGGAGAGTCCCTCGGGAATCGACAGCCGGGACGAGGAGGACCTCAGGGTGGAACGGGTCCGACGAGTCGACGCGCCAGTCCAACGCCCCTGGGAGGGGACGCCCTCCAACTTGGCCGGTTTGCGGCGGCTGGATGGTGAGGAGAAAGTCTTCGAGCTCAGACCCACCTTCCATGGGGTCAGAGTATCCTCCCGAGCTCCGGGACAGGTGTTTGTAGCGCCAGACGAGGTTGACGGCCCTTGGGAGATCGCCGAAATCGAAACCGGAGTATTCCATCGTTCAGAGACGAGAAAGGTTCAGGGACGAGAAACGCACGGGATCGAACGACCTGCACGGACCACCGTTCTCCGACGCACGCTGTCCCCAATGGGTGTCTCGTGGGTGTGACCCGCTCCAGGCTTCCCAGACACCGGGCATAGGGTACGCAGCGAGGCAGAGCGCCTGCTGCTCGTGATGCAGATGTAGGCGTCCCCGTTTTCCGGCCCACCCAAAACTAGAAAGCGGGGTTCAGGACAGGGCGGCCACCGAGGTCCGGTAGCCGAGGGATTTGTGAGGGCGGTGATGGTTGTAGTCGTGCTGACAGTCAAGGGCCTTCCGACGGACCTCGTCGAGGGTCCGGAAGATGTAGGCGTCGAGGAGCTCGCGGCGAACGCTCCCGTTCAGCCGCTCGATGTAGGCGTTCTGCGGCGGCTCGCCGTGCTGGATGTAGGCCAGCGTGACGCCGCGATCCTGGCACCACGCGTCGAGCCGGTGGCTGATGAACTCCGGCCCTTAGTCGACGCGGATCATCCCCGGTAGCCCTCGGCTCTCTTCGAGTTGCTCCAGGACGCGGGTCACCCGCAGGGACGGGAACGACGTGTCGACCTCGATCCACGTGTCGACCTCAATCCATAGGACTTGCCGGTTGAAGTCGTCGATGACGTTGAAGAGCCGGGACGGGCGGCCGTCCCAGAGGGTGTCGCGCATGAAGTGGGGACAGGCCCCGGCAGGCTCCACACCTCGTTCGGGGCCTCCGGCGTGAAGAGCCGCTTCTTCGCCCGGCGCCGGATGTTGAGCCTCATGGCCGTGTAGACCCGGCGGACCCGCTTGTGATTCCACGCGTGGCCGGCCAGGCGGAGCCGGTGGTACGACTGCCAGAACCCGATCGAAGGGTGGGCCTCGACGAGCGCTGAGAGCGCCTCGGTGACCGGCCCGTCGGCATTCGGGCGGCGCACGTAGCGGTACGTGCTCCGGGGGAGGCCGACGGCCTCGCAGCCTCGACGGACGCTGACCCCGTGCTCGGTGTGCATCTCGTTCACGATGGCGCGTTTCGCGTCGGGGCTCAGGCTTTTATTGCGACGGCCTCCTTCAGCGCCTCGTGGACCAGGGAGAGGTCGGCGTACATCCGCTTGGGGCGAGCGTTCTCCACCTCGAGATCCTTCATGCGACGGAGCATGCTGGCGCCCATGCCGCCGTACTTGGCCTTCCAGGCTTAGAACGTCGGCTCGCTGATGCCAAGGTCGCGGCAGATGTCGCGGGCCTTCTCGCCCTGCTCCTGGCGGCGGAGCGCGGCGACGATCTGGGTCTCACTGAAACGGGACTTCCTCATGCTCGAAAAGTAGGCTGGGCCTCTACTTCCGAGTGGGCGGAGAATGGGGACGCCTACATTAGCTTCGCTCACCGATCATCTTAGCATGGCCAGCCACAGAATCAAGATCGTCTGCGAGGCTGGGACCGACCCATTCGACGGCACCCAGCTCGATCGCGCTGAGGAAGTCCTCGAAGTCGACGCCCCCTCCCTTTGGGAAGCTAGGACGGCGGCGACCCGCCAGATGGCGCTGAGCCCAATGGGCCGGCTCCTTAAATTCTACGACTCGGACACGGGGAAAGAGATTGCCTCCCGTCCACCCGCCCCACTACGTGAGGCGGTGTTCGCCCTCGACGGCCTACCAGGCACCTACCAGGGCTTTACACGAGGCGAGTCCTGGAACGGGTTTGCAGTCCCGTACTTCCTGCTCCCGGTCGCGAAACGCGTCGCGAGCGATATCGCAGCCCATACCAGTAAGGGGCAGTGGGCATACGAGGCCGCCGAAGACGTCATCCGCACTTTTGACCCGATAGAGGGTGAGTGGGAGGAGTGGCGGAGTACGCCAGGGGGAGAGGCACCCCTCTACGGGGTAGGTGCAAGGGCCTGGACATGGGAGGAGAAATTGTGTGCGCCAGGCCCCTCGTCGGACTAGGTCAGCTTCTTGAGGTGCCAACTCATGCGGCGCGTGAGGTTGAACGTATCGAACGCGTGTACGTCGTAACGCCCCCCGTGGCGGGCTTCTTCCAGTGCCTGAGAGACGATGCCCGAGGGGGACTCTGTTTCCCAGAGCGGGTGGACGACGACGACTCGGAGCCGCCGGTCACTTAGTTCGAAACCGGGGAGCCCTCCGTAGTCACCGGCCGAGACGCCGAAGGAGGAACAGAACACGTCCCGCAGGCCCGCTGCGCGGCCGACCCACCCCTCCAAGCTCGCCCCGACGAACTCGCCGTCTAGACCGCAGTTGTAGCCCGGGTCCTGGAGAACGCGTAGGAGGTCCAACCCCAAGCGCCAGTCGAGGAGGCCGTGGTACGTCATGTTCCTGAACCTCCGGAGGCAGTCGTAGCACGAGGAATCGCAGGTCTCCCGGTGGCTCCGAGCTTGGACAGAGGCGGGGAACGACTCGTCACTCTGAGGGCTAAGGACAGCGCTGAGTAGGTCCCTCCATTCATGACGGAGCCGACGGGTGAACCCGGAACCGTTCGGCAGATAGTCGCTGATGACGAGCTCGCCGGCGGCCCCGTCGCCCACGCTCACCTGCCGGACCCCACTGATCTCGAACTCCTCCGGGTCCACGTCCAGGACCTCGCTGAAGGCGTAGGTCAGGAGAAAACCAGCCGAGTAGTACGCGGCCTTGACGGCCCCGGCATGGCGGACCGGGTCCAAGACCAACCCCGGGGCGACGGAGGTGGGCCTGAGATACAGGACGTCGGTGGTCTTGGGTGCGACAATCCCCACCTCCTCCAGCGCGCCGGTCGACTCGAAACGGAACTTTGTGTCGTGGCGGACCTCTTCGCTGTGGTAGCGTTCCTCGATCCACTGGTCCTCGATGGTCCTGCCGAGCTGCGTGGTCTTACCAACGCTACCCCGGAAGAGGTGCCCCCGGTTGTCGTTCAACCGGTAGACCCGGCCGGAGCCCACTAGGCTGGCACTGGTGTTCGTGCCGGTTACGGTTTCGAAGTCCGCATCCGTTGAGCGACCGGCGAGAGCCGACGCCCCCGAGCCCGAGTACTCCTCCACGGCATCCTTTCCCGGGCCGAGCGAGGTCCTATAGCCGGCCGGCGTGGCTATCTGGAAGACCCTGAAGTCCTCCGCCTCCGCGCACTGTGGGCACGAATTGAGGTGGGGCCGGGCTCGGTCGACGTCCGTGAACTGGCACTTACCGCACCGGGACATCCACTCCCTCCCGATCAGGGCAGCCCCGCGCGCCCCGATTCCGCCCCCGTGCTTTTTGAATAGAGGGGCCGTGAAGCCAAGCGCTTGGTGCACTCGCTTGTCCTTCGTCCGCTCCGCCCCAGGAGCAAACTCGCTCACCGAGAGGTCGAGGTCACGGTCGATCGTCCGGAATCCCCTCGGCCACTTCACACCGTGGTAAAGGTCCCGGACCCGTGATGGCATCCCGTACATCGGCAGGACTCCGCCCTCAGCCAGCCTCTCGGCGAGCCCCTCCCCAGACAGCGCTTCATCGTTCGCAGCCGCGTCGACCTGGTAGAACAGCTGCTCGCGGATGTACGCCACAAGTGAGGGCTTGTCGATCCCAGGCACTCCAAAGGACACCGCAGCGACGACGTTGGCGACCTCGCCGCTCTCGAGGAGCCACGCACGAACCGCCTCTCTCCGATCTGCATTGCCCCGCCATGTCGCGACGTCCCCGAACTCGCCGTGAGAGTCGGGCGGGCGTTCGACCTCGTGCCACCTGGCGCCTGCGGCATGGAAGGCCCGACGGAGGGCCTCCTTCGCTGTGAGTCGCCGGACGATGTCCTCCTGGCCCATCGAGAGGAAGGGGACGGGGGACTCCTCGCCGGTGATCCGTCGGGGGTGCTTATAGTAGTACTCGTCGTGGCTCCTCCCCCTGCAGAGCGTCAACGCGGCCGAGTATGCTTGGCCCCGTCGGCCGGCCCGACCGGCCCGCTGCTGGTAGTTGAACCTCATCGGGGGCATGTTCGCCATCGCGACAGCCTGGAGGCTGCCGATGTCCACCCCGACCTCCATCGTGGTCGTCACGCTCAGGAGGTCGATCTCGTCGACGACCGGGACTAACGTGCGCTCCTCGTCCCCCAGATTGACGACGACGTTCCGGAAATGGCGCTGGCGCTCCGCCTGGTCGTCGGTCTGCCCCGTCAGTTCCTCGCAGTGGAGTCGGAACGGTGCGACCGAGTCGAGCGCGCTGTCGGCGTAGTAATTCGTCGCCTGCAGGTCCGCGCACCGGAGCCCCGGACTAGACGGGAGGAGCTGCAGGCAGTTCGTGCAAACGCCCCCCGACCGGTGGAGGTGCGGACGGGTGCAGGAGGGGCAGGCCCAGACCGGGTCTTCCGCATCGGAGACCCGGACCGCCAGCCGAGGCACTCGGAGAATGAGCCCCTCGTGCCCCCCCTCCTCCGCGACGGCTTTCCAAACGGCTTCTTTGAGCTGCTCTGCGTCCACCCCAAGCGCCTCGGCGCACGTCTCTACATACCTGCGGATCACACTCCGGGCCCCGCTGAAGTCTGCCCAGGCGGGCTTGCCGTACTTGCTATCCGCCTCCTCGTACCGGTACCGCTGGCCCAACGCGCGGACGAACCCGGTGCAGACCTCGGCGAACTGTTCGCCCCGGAGCCCGACGGCTCCCCCGAGCTGCGCGAGCCTCTCGGCCGGGAGGTCAAGGCGGACCGTGCCCAGCCCTGCTGCTTCGAACCCGAAGTAGAGCCTACCGAAGAGGGCGGACGCCACCTCCCCTCTCAATTTTGGGAGCAGTTTATTCCGACCGGCCTCCCTGGCGTCCTCGCTAAGCCCTTCGCGCAGCCCTCCCCCCTCGAACTCGAAGAGCTCCGTCCAATGACGCCAGGCCCCGTCAAACTTGAACCCCTGATACCTCCGGTCCACGCCCGCAGGGTTGACGCCCAAGCGCACCAGTCCACGTACTAAGGGGCCATCCGACTCGACGAGCGGGGCGAGCGGGACGGTCTTCGTCTCGTGGAGGGCGCGGAGAGCGGCGAGCCCCTTGATCGCATCTGCCTTCTGGGTCTGGATACCATCCTGGGCAGCTTCAGGCAGCGCTCTAATGAACTCGTCTGAGAAGGCGGCCAGCTCTATGAGCCGAGCCAACTCTCGTTCTCGGGGCCCGAGGGCCTCCTTGTCGTCCGGGATGCCCTTCCTCTCTAGATCAGCGAGGAGCGTGGGGTCTCCTTCGAGCGCTTGCCGCACCTCGGCTGCGATCACCTCGCGGACCAAGTCCTGATAGTGGGCCCTCTCCATCCGGTTAGCCACCGACGCCGCGTCTTCCCGGCTGTCAGAGAAGATGACGAGCTTCCGGTCCTCCGGCGTCAGTCGCTCGAACAGCTCCTTCGACAGGAGCTGGCTCACCTTCGAGAAGCCGGTCCGAAAACCACGGACCGGCGACCGGCGCGTCTGCCCCCATGACCTGTCAGTCCCACAACAGGGGCAAACGGCGGGAAGAGCTCCGAACGAGTCCGCCCTCTCGCTCCCCACTGACGTGTCTAGGACCCTGAAGAGGTAGCCTGCGACGTAGTCTTCAGGGGGCCTATCCATCGTTACACGACCCGAAGCAGGGGACAGAAACGCTGGCACCCACGCCCCAGTGTCGGGGTCTTCCCTCGGGTCGCGAGGCGGGGGGTGTGGTTGGCGCCACTCGTTCTCTTGGGGAGAATCCGAGGAGGGCCAGAACACCGCGTAGTCGCTGTACTTCTGCTGCTCGACAAAGCGGGCGGGGCGACGGTCCGGGATCCCTTCGATGTCGGGGTCGAGCGGGACGAGCTCGACGCCGGCGTTGTCAGGGAGGGGCACCCTCCTCCCCCCGAAGAACATCGTCCCGCACTGCTCGCAGTAGAGGGTCTCCAAGACGCGGTGCCTCTCGGGCGCGTCGCAAGTGATCCGCCCCCCGTCCGCGTACAACTTGCCTACGGGCCGGTCACCCGCCGTCGGGTCGCACCCGCACCCCGGCTTCGTGCACGCCCAGAGGCCCTCTAGATTGCGGAAGAGCCAGTGCATGCGGAAGCTGGGGAGGGCGCCAGAGCCGCAGAGTCCCCGAGCGATGAGCGCGCCTCGGACGGCGGTGCGGGCGGCGTCCTCACCTGCGTCCGGAAAAAGGCGCCGGGCCAACGACGTAAGCGAGACGGCCCTGGACTTACCGTCCTCAATGCACGCGCTCCGTAGTCTCGCACCTAGGGAAACTTCGGAGGAGGACAAGCCCCTCAGGAGCGCGTCGACCGGGGGTTCCCCTGCCGCTGGGGGGTAGCCCAGCGACGCCGCAGCTGCCCCGGCCGCTTGCCCAGCTATACTTCCCTCGCTACCGCCCGGCAGGTTAGCGAGGGCCTCAGACAGCTCTACGAACGGACCAGAGTCAAGCGGGGGTAGTGATTCGGTGTCCGGAACGGGGGCCAGGTTCCCCTCGATGATCTGTCCGCCCTGCCACTCGGTGCCTGTAAAGTCGCTCAGGAACCTCAGGCTCTTGTTGCTCCCGGGCTCCAATGAGGCGCTGGACGCGAGGACTCGGAGTTTAGGGTGGCCCGGGTACAGGCCGAGGCGGTCCAACAGGAGTCGGAGTAGGTACGCCACCTCCGTCCCCGCCGTCCCTCGGTAGAGGTGGAGTTCGTCCACGACGAGGTGGAAGACGCTACCGTCCTCCTCTAGCCACCTCCTCGTCGCCGCGAAGATCGGGCTGTCTACGTCCCTCATCAGCATGATGCTGAGCATGCTAAAGTTCGTGATGAGGATGTCAGGCGGAGCGTCCTGCATGTCCCACCGAGAACGCATCTCAGACCCGTCGAGGCGGGGGAAGAAGTACCTCACGTCTTCGTCCCCTCCCCCACGGACGTACTCGTCGATGTAGGCGGCGGCGCGGTCTGCGGCTGTGAGCGCAGAGGCGAGCGCCTCGAGCTTCGGCTTGTTCGGATTCCCCGTGGCTTTGTACTCGTGGCCGGGGACCGGCGTGACCCCGTTGTAGCGCCCGAAGTAGAGCCGATTCCCGCTCCTGCTCCGCTCGAACCACTCGCGGGCGGACGGCGAGTCGAGGGCCCGCCGCAACCGCGTCATCTGGTCCTCCACGAGTGCGTTCATAGGGTAGACGAGGAGAGCTCTCACCCCCGCCTTCCTCGTCTCGTGCCCCCTCTGGGACACCCGGTAGGAGCCGGTAAGCTTATTGTTCTTGTCCTTGAACGAGGCCTTCCACGCGCCGTCCTTCCACCAGTCGTTGGCGTGGGGGGCTGGGTCCGTCGGGGACGCCCACCCCGCCGACTCCTTGGCCAAGTACGCGAACAGCGGGAGCAGGAATGATTCCGTTTTTCCCGAGCCCGTCCCCGACGTCACTACGCAGTCCTCACCCGCCGATGCCTGCCGGAGCATCTGAGTCTGGTGGGAGTAGAGCGCAAAGTCTCCGACGAGCCCGCTGGACGCGAGGCCCTTGAAGTCGTCGAGTTCGGCGTCGGTGAGCCCGGGCACGTCGTCCTTCGATAGCGCGGACAACGGGCGGTCCTGTTCGTAGACAGGGATCGGCTCTATCCAGGGCTCCTGCCGGAAGACGGCGGCCTCCCGGTCTCGGAGGAGCGCCTCGCGCTCCGCCTCTACAGACGGGAACTGGGTCCCGAACGCGGTCTTCAGGTACGTGATGAACCGGTCGCCGATGCCTTCGAACGTTCCTACTGGGTCGACCATGGTCGGGTGTCTTGTTTTCGTCAGTGGAGGATGTCGATCTCGCAGTCAACAGGCCGCTGGCTGACCCTAATGGCCACCGCTTCAGCGAGGCTGGGTGGGACCCACCGAAAGAGAAGGTGGACCTGTCCGGCATAGGGGGCTCCTGGTAGCGACCTCTCTACGGCGGGCGCGTACCCAGAGCAGAGGCACAGAGACCGGGCGAGGACGCGCGGGAGCGGTAGACGCGCGGGCACGCCCAGGATGAACCGGCGCCTGTCATAGGCCAGCGCCCGGGCGCCCGTTGCGGAGAGCGCTGCGTACCGGCCCCAATCCTTGTCGACCTCCTTTCTAGTCGAGCCTTCCCAGAGGAAGAACCGGGTGCGTTGGCTGATGGGTTCGACGTGGCGGCCGAGGACTCGAGACTCGGTGGGGGCCCACACCCGGACTGGATTGAAAGCGAGCCGCTCTGGATCAAACGTCGCCGAGGCCCACTCCGAGAGTGCCCCGGTTCGGGGGGGCCGGGAGGCGACGTAGTCACCGACGTCCCCGCCCATAGAGGCGAAGTGCCAGGCGGGCGGGGCATTTACGTAGCCGACTCCTGACGCTACCGCCACCCGCTCCAGGGTCTCCTCCGCGTCGGCCCTCACGACGACGCGGGTCGGGAGCAAGGCCGTCCCCGCACTTTGGTGGCCGGTCTCAATATGCCCACCTGCCTCCTCGGCGGCTTCGCGTAGACGCTCAACAGTCCTCACGGTCCGAGCGCCGCACAAGACCGCCTGCGGGAGCCCTCCCATAGGAAGACGAGCCAATGTAGGCGGCGCTACGTGGACCGCCCCCTTCCCTCCCTCAAAAGCGAGGTCAACGTGCCCCAGTACGTCGAGGGCCCGAGCGGCACCGTATGGGCCTCCCGCTGATTCACCGGCCGAACGTTCGGGGAGCGCCGCCAGAAGCTGGCTGTAGGCCCGCTTGTAGGAGTCCCAACTCAGCGATGACCGCGCAGACGCCACGTAGAGGAGGGCGTCGTCCGGTGGGATTGTGGACATTGTGCTAGACATTTCTAGCAAACGATACGTACTCCTTCCACGCTTTTCCAAGTCCATTCTGCCGTGGAGGATCGATCTTTTTTCGCCACTGATAGAGCCATTTCTTCCATTCCTTCGCTTTGCGGAGATTGGCGCCTGCACGCCGTTGGGGGGAGGGGACGGATTCCGTTGGCCCGCAGTAGGCCGCGCGGCCCCGCTTCTCTACTGGGACTGTCCAGATGGCGGCCCACCCCGTCGGCAGCGGCTCCTTCGGCCACACCGCGACCTCACCGACCCCCCGCCCGAGCAGAACGACCCTCCGGGAGGTGAACGACGGGAGCTCGGGGAGGACGTTAAACGAACGGGGGCTCGGAGGCGTGGGGTGTACCGTGACCCCCCGGTATACTGTCCCGTTGGCCCCTCCGGAAACTTCACCGTAAACGTTGAACTGTGGCCCCTCCGACGGCGCGAGGGCAAACTCATCGTGGACGAAGAACTCCCTCGCCTTCACCACTTCGTCGCCTTCAACCACCTCAACCCGGATCGCGCCCGCCGAAAGCACTGCAGGTGGTATCGAGAGGGTGCCCGTCTCGACTGCTTCGCCGACCACCGTTGACCCGACCCTGACTGTCACTGGGCGCGCGCTCTGAACTCTGAGGGACGGGGGCGAGAAGCTGAAGTACTCAGCGGTACGGCCGAGCCGCACCCCGCCTACGAGACTGAGTTGGACAGTCTCCGGGGCGGACAGGGCGCTGAAGTGCATCCCCACCCCCTCGTCCGAACGGGCGGCGTCGGCCCTATACAGTCCCCACCCCTCGGGCAGCGACTGAGCGAATACCCCCTTGAAGCCGTCGCAGCTGGCGCTCCCCCACTCTTCGACTGCAGCGGAAGAGGCCCCCTCTACGGCTACAAAGAAGGGCTCCCCAAGCGGAAGCCTGTTCGATTCCACATACCCGTCGACCCCGACGGACTCGCCGCTCACGAAGAGGACTACCCTGGACCCGGCCCGCCGGAACGTGACACCGTGTCCGTCATCCGCCGCCGTGATTGGGGAGGTCCAATCGAGCAGAGCGGGACTGAGAGCGCCGTCGTCCGCTTCGACTGCGGTCGACCACCCCGCCGCCGCCTCCACGCACGCCCCCCTTCCCAGCTTAGGAACCACAACGTCCCACCCCTCCTCGGGCACCGTCCCCGACGCCACACACCGGAGAGAGACTCTAGGAGCTCCGAGCAAGGGGACATGGAGCGAGAGAGCGAGCGCTCCGCTCCGAGACCGACGAAGTGCGTCCCCGTCATCTCGTGCTACGGCGACTCCATCCCAATCCTCCAGCTCGTCGGAGATGGCTTCGAGGAGGGCGATCCTCAGCTCCTCGTCCGGCGTGTCTGGATGAAGGAGTCGGCGGGTCCGGGGTCGGAGGTCCGTGCCGACATGCTTCAGAGCGATAGCTCCGAGTACGGACTCGACCGGCGGGAAGCTCGGCTGGAGGCCGACAGCCGCGAAGGCCCTCTTTAGGGCTTCCCGCTCGCGCTCTGCGAGGAGCGTTTGCGCGATGGGGATCCCGACGTGCACCCTGTTGCTCGACGTTGTCAAGACGCGGAACGTCCCCAGCCTCCCCCGCTCATCAATGTTTGCCCACCGCTCCAAGTCGAGCCAGACGTCTCGGAGCTGATCGAAGTGTGGGTACCCGCCCGGCACGGGCCTCTCGCCCAGTAGGTCGAACAGTCTGGGGTAATACGACGCTGTACTGAACTCGCTCTCTCCACCGTGGCCCGCAGCGAGGACCGAGAGAGCCAGATCGGGGATGTAGGGCGGGTACCGATACATCTCCGGATCATTAAATCTCAGGTTTCGCCACCGATCAGCCCACCTGGCAGCGCCGACGAATAGTGGGTAGTTGCTCCCAAAACCCCGCCCTTCGCGAACCACCTCGATGAACTCCTCTTGGGCGTCGCCCCGCCCACCAGAGAGTTGGACGAGCAAGTCACGGGTCACACAGAGGTACACCCTCCGCCCCGACTGCCGAGGAGTAAAAAAGTGTCCAGCTAGAACCTCGTTCCACTCTTCGTAGGTCATGAACAGATCTAGACAAAAACGCGGGAACGCGCCAAAAGGATTTACGGGACCCGGACGGCAAACGACTTAACAACAACGATTTGCACACAATCGAGCAACGGCCGACACTTTGCGTTCTCGACTGCTGACCCCATAACTTAGTTGCACCAACCTACATACACTCGCTCGGCCTGCGCCCCTTGATGGAATCTCTCTCCCCCGCCCCTCGGATCGTTAGTCTCTTCTGCGGCCCTGGTGGCATGGACGAGGGCTTCCAGTCCGCCGGGTTTGAGACGTGGCTGGCATATGATTCCGCCCCGCACTGTGTACGGACCCACCGCCACAACCACGAGCGAGCAAAGGCGCTTCAGGGTGACCTCGCCGTGGTATCGCCGACGGAGATGGCAACTGAGTGGAGGAAGAGGTCGCCGGGAGTTCCCCCCCTGGGGATAGTAGGCGGCCCTCCCTGCCAGGCCTTCTCGTTCGCAAACGTCCACAAGCGGGATTCGGACGATCCTAGAGCGTCGCTTGTCGACCACTACGCGCAGATCATCGAGGGCCTGAGCAACGAGTTTGCTGTCGGCTTCTTCGTGTTCGAAAACGTACGAGGCCTCCTAAGCGATCGGCACGTTCATTACCTGGAGGAGTTCGAGTCCAGGGTTGACGACGCGGGATTTACCGTGACTCGCCACCGCCTCAACGCTCTACGTTTCGGCGTTCCCCAGCACCGTGATCGCGTGTTCGTGGTCGGCGTCAACCGGACCCTCCACGGAGGCGTCAAGTTCTCACCCCCCTTAGGAGACGACCGAGAGACGCCCGTCAGCGAGGTGCTCGATGGCCTCCCCCCCCCTACCCACTACCAGCGGGGCCTGGACCGGGACTCCCCCGACGGCTGGCACCCGAACCACTGGTGCATGGCTCCGAAATCTAGGCGGTTCACAGACGGGTCCATCGTCCCCGGCGATTCGACGTCGAGCCGTTCGTTCCGAGCACTCCACCCGGACAGGCCCAGTTACACGGTCGCTTACGGCAACCGCGAGGTCCACGTCCATCCCAGCGGCACGAGGCGACTCAGCGTGTACGAGGCCATGCGCCTCCAGGGGTTCCCTCACGACTACGTGCTCAAGGGAACTCTCTCAGAGCAGTTCAGCATGGTCTCCGACGCGGTAGCCCCCCCGGTCGCTGAGGCCCTCGCCCGTGCCATCGCTGATCAACTAGCCTACTCTCAAAGGTGCAGCCCCATCGTTGGGTCCGGCGGGTCCAGTTGAGTCCTGCCTGTCTCATCTGAACTCTCCGCTTTCAGCAACTCACTTGGAAAACTGGGGGGCGAGGCCGAAAGTTGCGATGATCGCGAAGCATCCAGTGCCGGGGGGTTGCTGAGGCGACCACAACCTTTGGCACCACCTTTGACGCCCCACAACAGAAAAGCCCCTAAGTCGTTGAGACTTAGGGGCCTAGCCCGAAGGCTCTGTGCCCGAGACTGTAGCACAACGGGAGATCAGGGGAGACCGCACGGGGTCCTAATCACCCTTCCCGATTCGTACGGGGCGGTGTGACACTCATTGACACCGCGTGATTCTAACATAGGCCTACGAAACCTGTACCCAGGCCTGTACCTATGGCGACCGTCACCCCGATCCTCCGCACCCCCAAGGCGAGGCCGGACGGTCACGCCCCCCTCTGGCTCCGGTTCACGGACACCCGCCGGACAGTGTACCTCTCACTCGGCGTGTATCTCCACCCGCGCCACTGGAACGACCGGAAACAGGAAGTCCGCAAGGGGCACCCCCACGCCGAGCGGATCAATGGACTCATCGCCAAGCGGCTGGCGGAGGTCGAAGACGAGCGGCTCCGCCTCTTGATGGACCGCGAGCCGATTACGCTAGAAGCGCTCCGCGAAGCCGTCGCCCCGGCTCCACCGCAGGAGGATCGTTCCACCGGGTGCTTCCTCGCCTACGTCGAGCGGTTCTTGGAGGGTGTGGGCAAGGGGGGCAACGTCCGCAGGGTCCGTCGTGAGTCCGTCGTCGTCGGGAAGCTGCGGGAGTTCGCCGAGGCGAGCGGGGCCGCTCTCCCCTTCGAGCGGATCACGCCCGAGTTCCTCCGCGACTTCGAGGCTCACCTCCTCGGGGTGAAGAAGAACAAGGCGTCCACGGTCCATGCCAACATCGGCGTCATCAAGATCCACTATCGGCGGGCGATCCGCGAAGGGCTCGTGCCGCGGGAGTCGGACCCGTTCTTCGCGTACACACCTGCCCGAGCACAGCGACCAGAGCGACCGAAGTTGACCGTGGAGCAGCTGCGGGCCATCGAGCGCCTCGACCTCGGGCCGAGCGGCGCCGGGGCCGGCCTGGACACCCGTACGCGTGACGCCTTCCTGTTCTCGCTGTACGCGGCAGGCATCCGGTTCGGGGACGTGGCCGGGCTACGGTGTGGCGACGTATCACAGGACCCTGACGCCGAGGGCGCCCTCCGTCTCACGTATCGCATGGGCAAGACGAAGAAGCGAGTGGCCGTCCGCCTCATCCCGCAGGCCGCCGCAATCGCGCGGGCCTACGCCACCGACGCCGACGGTGCCCCGAAGCCACCCGAGGCGTTCCTGTTCGGAATGCTCGACGGGTACGACCTCTCGACGCCCAAGGGGATGCTCTCGGCAGTAGCCAGCCAGAACGCGCTCACGAACAAGTACCTCAAGCGCGTGGCGAAGCTGGCGGCTACCGCCGACGTGCCCATGCCCACCAAGCTCTCGTTCCACATCGCGCGGCACTCGTTCGCGGACCTCGCGCGAAAGGCAGGGTGGGACGTGTACGCGATCTCGAAGGCGCTTGGTCACTCCGGGCTCAACATCACGGAGCACTACCTCGCAGGCTTCGACGGAGCTGCCCTAGATGCCAACCTCGATCAACTCTTCGCCGCTGAGAAGAATGGACAGTCCTCTTAAGCGACGCTCGCTAGAGCGGACGGACCTACGCACGTGGACGGAAATCTCAGAGTTACTGAACGTCCGCCGAGGCATTGTCGTACCGTTCTGGGTGACACAAGACGCGAAGACGACCGATGATTGGTCCTCCGCCTACTCTGCGTTTGTGCGCCCACAATGGGATGCGTACGCGAACAGGTTGATGCGCGGGGGATATGCAGAGCTCGTCGCAGTTCGGGAGGGACTCCATTCGGATGCGGCTATTCAGAACGAACTCACACAGGAGGCCAGTCGGAATGCGTCCAGCTTCAGAGCAGGACTGGACCTAGTCTCAAGACTGGGAAACAAATATGGATTTGATACTACCGGAAATCAGCTCCTTGACCTGATTAATGAATCAAATATTGAAGTAGTTGCACCCGGGTGGTCATTTAGCTTTTGGGCATCAGAGCAAATAAACGGCCAAAACATATCTCCCTTCGGAATAACATTTCACATAACCAAAGGAGGTCCGCACGCGAACCATGTGAACCCGACCTTGGCAACGACGCGGATAGCACATTCCACAACAGTACGCGAGAGGGCCGAGAAGCTGGCGAGCAAGTCCACAGAATCGGAGTACGCCGTCGATCTCTTCGAGCGAACACAGTCAGGATTTATGTTTCAGATACACCTTCTTGAGGCTGTTCTGGCGGAATTCCGCCTTCTCGGCACCGTTGAACCATGGGAGTCACCCCGATGGAGGACGGAGACACAGAGGGCTCAGTCGCTACCGCCATCTCTGACTCGAGCGGATGTGATACGAGCCGACCGCCGAAAGCTGCACGCACCGTTTAAGTCCTGGATCATCCAGACAGCTCGATTCTACATCGACGTGAAGGGCATGTCGAAGAGCCAAGCAGCGGCTGCCGTATCGGAACGGCACCTTGATGTCCACGGACCGATCATCGACGAGTGGTCACCCGGCTACGACAAGGACCCATTCCACACTATCCTCGGATACCTTGACGGGATCGCATGATCCCCGCGCCGAGGCGACGGGCAGATACCGTAGTGCAGTTCGGAGCATTCTTGAGCATTCTCGGACAATATGCTCTGTAGACATGCGAGCGTGGTCACGGGTTCTTGGGTCATTCCCCCCCCGGACCCATGGAACCCGTCATCGTCACTTCCGAAAGCAAACTCCGCGGCTTCATTGACGCCGCCGTCGAAGCCGCAATGAGCCGACTGGCTCCGCGCCTGTCTCCAGCGGAACAGGACCGCCCCGCCAAGAACTGGCTCACGAATCGAGAGGCACAGGACTACCTCGGACTAAGCAAGGCCACACTGGCCCGCTACCGCGCGGACGGCACGCTCCCGTACTCGAAGGTCGGGGCGAGCGTCTTCTACAGGCTCTCCGAGGTGGAGGCCCTCCTAGAACGCTCTGGGGCCTCCGCTCCTCCCCATAGCAAGGCTGCATGACTGCTGCAATCCAGACACGATGCAGCCATGTTCGACACCTTGCGCATCTTCTGGGAGACCCCTCACGCCGAGGGTGTACTCTGCCGAATCGAGCACGTCGAGCGGGAGACGTGGAGGGGTCGCCCTGCGTGGCGTGGCCCCATCGGGCACCTCCGCGTCTTCGTCTGTCCCCCCCTCGTGAGTGTGAGCTTCGAGGTCGGCCGGATCGTGGGCGCCAGGGAGTTCGACACCGCGACCGCTCACAGGCTCATCGACTTCGTCTCGGACGAGGTCGGGGAGAGCGTCCACGATGCCTCACTGACTCGCGTTGACACGTCTGCGAACCTCGACGTAACCGAGCCCGCTGAGCATTACCTCGGGCTGCTGATCTACGCGCCTCACCTTTCACTGCATCGGGAGGCCCCAGCGAGCGTCCGGCTGTCCAACAAGACGAGGGCGCTCCTCTACTACGACCCGTACCGGAAGCGCGGAATCGAAAGCGGCGCTCACGTCGTCCGGGTTGAGCACCAGGTCAAGAAGAACGTCGGCCGGGTGCTGAAGTGGGATCGGCCTCGACTGGCGACGCTGGCAGACCCCGCGTTCCGCGCCCTCTGCGCCGAGCGCCTCGATCTAGCTCACCGACTCGTCCGGGCCGTTCCTGGGGTGCGGAGGTTCGACGGAGTGGAGGACGTGCGAGACGTGGCCGCCGCGAACTACTTCGCCGGATGCCCCGAGGACGTGCTCCGGGCGCTCGCGGCGGTCGATGCCGCCCCCCTGTCCCTGTCGCGGAAGCGACGCCAACGCGACCGGATCCTGTCCGCACTTCCCCGTCCAAGTGAGCCGCACCGTCACCCCTTGCTCTGTGAGCTAGACCATCTCGTTGCGACTGCTACGTCGAGCATGTGACCGTATGGAAAAGAAAACGCCGCCTCCCGAATCATCCGGGAGACGGCGGGGTGACGTTGTCCGTCACAAAGAGGGCCCCAGCATCATCGACCCCAGAGCGCTCGTCCCGACGGCCCAGAGGGTACTGAGAACGTTCGAGGTGAGAGAGAGCGCGAAGATGTTGCAATCCGTGATGGCTGTAGTGGTCATAGCATCGAGGGTCATTGGCACCGTGAGGGTGCTGAGCAAGGACAGGGCGATGACCGCCAGGACGAACGCGCAGGGGCTGAGCTGGGACTCTCCCTCTCTCGGGGAGAAACTCGGCCGGTATGGAAAGAACGATGGGCCTTATACGGACTGCCGCACCGACGGTTGCAAGAGCATTTGTCCCGCCTCGACACCGGGGCGGAGCAACTGGAGCGGGCACGGACGAGACGCCCGCACGATCTTGCGGCCCGATCTGCACCCTAACCCGTGACCGACGACGCCCGCGAGCCCCGTATCGACGTAGACGCCTTCCTCGCCGACGCCGCCAAGTCTGGAGGTGCCGAGCGGGCGAACGCGCAGACCTTCCTCAACGGACTGGCGGACGTGCTCGGCGTGGCCCGGCCGGACTTCACGACGGGCGACCCGCGAGCCGACACCTACGTCTACGAGCGCCCGCTCGACTTCCGCGACGGCCGCCAGTCCAAGGGCTTCATCGACCTCTACAAGCGGGGGGCGTTCGTGCTGGAGACGAAGCAAGGCGCCGACGCGAAGCGCACCGAGGGGGGGCAGAAGCTCCGCACCGGGCACGGCAAGCGGGGCACCCGGGCGTGGGAACAGACGATGGAGGCCGCGCGGAATCAGGCCGAGGGCTACGCGCGCAACCTGGAGGCCGCCGAGCCGCCGCCGCCGTTCGTCGTCGTGTGCGACGTGGGGTTCTGCTTTGACCTCTATTCGGACTTCTCGGGCTCGGGACGTCTCTACAAGCCCTTCCCCGACGCGGGCTCGAACCGAATTCCGCTCGACGCCCTCCGCCAGCCGGAGACGCGCGCCATGCTGGCGGCGGTGTTCGAGGACCCGCTCTCGCTCGACCCCGCCCGGCGGCAGGCCCGCGTGACCGTGGACCTCGCCGGACGCCTCGCCACGCTGGCGACCTCGCTCGACGGGGCCGTCGATGCCCACGGGGCGCCGATGGACGCCGAGGCCGTCGCGGGCTTCCTCTCGCGGACGCTGTTCTCCATGTTCGCCGAGGACGCCGGGCTCATTCCCGAGGGCGCCTTCACGCGGCTCTTGGAAGGCTACACCGACGACCTGGAGCACCTCCCACACGCGCTCTCGGACTTCTTCCGCAAGATGGACGAGGGCGGGTACGTCGGCGAGGTGCGGGAGAGCGTGCGGCGCTTCAACGGGCTCCTCTTCAAAGACACCCGGACGCCTCGGCTCGACGCCAACCAACGGGCGGCGCTCCTCGACGCGGCGCACGCGGACTGGAGCGAGGTCGAGCCGTCCATCTTCGGGACGCTCCTGGAGCGGGCGCTCGACCCGGCGGAGCGTCACGCGCTCGGGGCGCACTTCACGCCCCGCGCCTACGTCGAGCGGCTCGTCGGGCCAACGATCCTGGAGCCGCTCCGGGAGGAGTGGGACGGCGTGCGGGCGGCGGCGTCGCGGCTCGTGGATCAGGCGGAGGCCGCCTCGGGCGCGACGCGGACCCGGCGACGGAACGAAGCTCGGGCGGTGCTGGCGGGCTTCCTCACGCGGCTGGCGACGATTCGCGTGCTCGATCCCGCGTGCGGGTCGGGAAACTTTCTGTACGTGGTGCTCTCGGGCCTGAAGGCGCTGGAGGACGAGGTGCGGAGCGTGTCGAGTCGGCTCGTCGGCGAGTCCGTCGGCGAGGGGTTCGGGGTGACGCCCCGCCAGATGCGCGGGATCGAGTTGAACGCGCGGGCGGCGTCCATCGCGGACCTCGTGCTGTGGATCGGCTACCTCCAGTGGCACCGCCGCCGGTACGGCACCGCGCAGCCGCTCCCGGAACCGGTGCTGGAGGGGTACGGGCAGGTGGAGCACCGGGACGCCGTGCTGGCCGACGATGGGACGCCCGCGCCGTGGCCCGAGGCCGACTTCATCATCGGCAACCCGCCGTTCATCGGCAACAAGCGGATGCGAGACGCCCTCGGCGACACCTACACCGAGGCGCTCCGGGCCGCATACCCGACCGTCCCCGAGTCCGCGGATCTCGTCATGTTCTGGTGGGATCGCGCGGCCGAGGCGGTCCGCCTCGGGCATGCCGAGCGGTTCGGGCTCATCACCACGAACTCGCTCCCGCAGACGTTCAACCGGCGTGTGGTCGAGCGGCACCTCGGCGCGGACGCCGACCCACTGGCATTAACGTTCGCCGTGCCGGATCACCCGTGGGTGGACTCCGCCGACGGGGCGGCCGTCCGCGTGTCGATGACCGCAGGCGCGCGGGCTACCGACTACGATCCGGGCGCCGGGCGGCTCGTCGTGGTGACAGAGGAGCGCGACGACAACGGCGACGGGATCGCCGAGGTGGACGCAGAGGAGTTCGCCGGGCGGATCAATGCTGACCTGACGGTAGGAGCTGACGTAGCCGAATGTGGCCCGCTCGACTCAAACACGGGTATCAGCAAGCGTGGGATGAGCTTGGTAGGCCGAGGGTTTGTCATCTCGGAATCAGAAGCAGAGTCTTTCGGACGCTCTACCCTTCTCGATGGCAAACGATTTCTACGCCCCTTCCGAAGCGCAAGAGACTTGGTCACCCAAGCACGGGGCGTTATGGTGATCGATCTATTCGGACTAGACACGCAACAAGCCCGAGAGCGCGTCCCGCTGGCTTTCGAGCACGTCATCAGAACCGTCAAGCCTGAACGAGACAAGAACAGGGATAAGGGACGCAGAGAAAACTGGTGGCTGCACGGCAGATCTAACGAGACGCTTCGGAAGGCACTCGCCGGAGTCTCTCGCTACTGCGCCACCCCTTACGTCTCGAAACACTGCTTCTTCCAGTTTCTGGACGCTGAGATACTTCCCGACGATGGTATCGTCGCTATCGCGCTGGAGGATGCGTTCCACCTTGGCGTTCTCTCCAGTCGTCTCCACACGGAGTGGGCGCTGGCCGCTGGTGGTCGCCTTGGTGTAGGAAATGACCCTCGTTACAACAACTCCAGCACGTTCGACCCCTTCCCCTTCCCGGACGCGACCGACGCGCAGGCGGAGCCCATCCGCCAACTCGGCGAGGCCATCGACGCGCACCGCAAAGCCCGCCAGGACGAGACCGGCGTCGGGCTGACCGACCTCTACAACGCCGTCGAGGCGCTCCGCGCGGGCCGCGCCCTCACGGCCAAGGAAGAGCGCTCCGCAGACGACGGGCTCGCGCACACGCTCCTCGACCTTCACCGCCAGCTCGACCGCGCCGTCCTCGACGCCTACGGCTGGAGCGACCTCGACGCCGAGGCGCCCACCTTCCGCGCCGCCGTGCTCGACCGGCTCGTCGCCCTCAACGCCGAGCGCCGAGCCGAGGAAGAGGCCGGGACCGTCCGCTACCTCCGGCCCGCGTTCCAGAACCCGGGCGCGTCCGGTCAAGCCGGGCTCGACCTTCGCACCGTGGCCCCCATCGAGACCGCGCCCGAGGTGGTCACCCGGCCGTGGCCCGAGGCACTCGCCGCGCGCACCGTCGCCGTCCGCCAGGCCGTCGCCGCTGGAGCGCAGACGCCCGAGGCCGTCGCGGCGCGGTTCGAGGGCGCCCGCCTCGGGGCCGTCGCCGAGGTGCTCGACGCGCTCGCCGAGTTGGGGCTGGTGCACGTCGCGGACGGTGTGTTCTCGCCCTAGGACCTTTAGGGACCAGACCCTCTCGGTCTGCTTTCCACCTGACCCGTCCTGATCCGTAATACTGTCGATACGATGAACCGTCACCCTCTCGCTCTGCCGATCTACGTCCTCGCGGCGGCGATTGCTCTCTCGGCTTTCCTGTTCTCTTGTGGCCGTCGGTACGAGATGATTCAGCGGCGTGTAGGCCCGCCCATCGTATTCGACCACTGGACTGGCGAGCGCGTCGATTGACCTTCTCACATCCTCATCCGCGATCCAGCGCGCCCCCCGCTCCGTCGATGAGTCTGCTTTGAGGCCCGTTCTAGCATGCGCCTGTGTGCCCGTACGACGGGCCGGGGCATATCGCGGGACTCGTCACTCAAACGGCCGTAGAATGCCGCCCTGTGCCGCCTCCCGTCCCTCCCATGCCCCGCCGCCCGTCGCCGATCCCGCCCGACTGGAATCCGCTCGACTCGCTCTCCGCCGAGCGCCGCGAGCGGTTGACACCGGAAGGCCGCCGCACCGTCGCTGACCTCGGTGCGAGCATCCAGCGGAAGACGCGCGAACGTGCCCGTGTCGGACTACCCGGCGGTGCCCCCTGCCCGCCCTTCCTCCAGCGTGCCGAGACGGCCGCACCCGGCGCGGCCCGGTTCTACCTCGCGCTCGACGGGGAGCGGTTCACGGTGGCGCGGGCCGTCGAGGCGGGCGCGTACCTCCAGCTCGACGCCGACGCGGTCGCCTCGGTCCTCGATGCGCTCCGCCGGGACGAACTGATCGGCGACGGCCCCGGCGGGATGCTGACCCTTCCGCCGGGCGGGGTCCCGTTCTAGCGGACACCCGCCCCGGATCGCCGGGGCGGGGCCGTTCGGCTTAGTCGGTCTCGGCGTCGATGTAGGCGACGATCCCGGAGCCGTAGGCGGCTTCCTGTGCCGCCTCCCGTGCTTCGGCGCGGAGGGCGTCCCGGATGGCCTGAGCCGCCCCGGTGAAGACGATGTTGCACCCGTGCGTCGGCTTGCCGGGGGTGCCTCCAGTTACGGCCGTGACGTAGACGCGGATCGACGGGACGGCGTCCGTCGTGACGTTGTGCTCCCCGGTGCGGAGGATCGGCCGAATCCACGCCTCGTGCTTGGGCTGAATCTGCCCGATGACCTCCGCCGTCATGGGGTCGCCGGGGACCATGTCCGCGAGGACCATCAGGCAGTTGTCCCCCCGGTGGATGCGCGCCGGGTAGTAGGCGCGGGGGTGGATGACCTCCGCGAGCGTGGCGAGGTTGTCCTGAAAGACCGTCGTCGCCGCGAGCTTCGACGGGATGGCGAGCGCCGAGCCGCCCGCGGCCATCGTGTAGGTCTCCGCGTCGTCCACCTTCGCGGCAGCGTCGAAGCGGACGCCAACCGCTTCCATGTGAGCGACGACCTCCACGGCATCGGCTGCGATGGCGAGGGCGCGGGACTGGAAGGGAGTCACGGCGCCGAGATCGGCGTAGGGGGCGATGGCGTAGGCCTCCGCCTCCATCGCGTCGGCCTCCAGGGAGGCCGCGAGATCGTCGGCCATGTACCGGCATTCGCGGGCGAGATCGTCGGCGCTGACGTTCTCGGCGATCTCCGCGAGGGCCGTGTAGGCCTTCTGCACGTCGTCGGCCGTCCAGGCGTGGGGATCGTCGGCGTTGGCGCCGGACTCGTCGCAGACGCGAACCCAGAGGGCATCGGCGGTGCGGGCGCCGCCGTCGCAGATCGCGCCGGACACGCGGTCGAAGTCACGGGCGAACTCGTCGCGGAGGTCGTCGAGGTTGAGCGTGGAGGCGGGAGCGGTCGTGTTGGTCATCGTGGGGTGGGCGTGAACCCGGTTGGTTTGTGACTCCAAGGTACAACCCCTGGCTGTACTTGTCAAGTCCTTGGCTGTATTTATTTCAGCCCTAGGCTGAACCAATTTCGATCTGACAGCTTGACTATGTACAGCCACCCGCTGTACCTTCTCTCCACAAACCAACCCCGCCCCATGACTCCCCGCCCTCCGTCCCTTCGCGGACTCGATGATCCCGACGACCTCGCCCGTTACCTCGATCTCCGGGAGGAACGCGACCGGATCGACGCCGAACTGTCCGCCCTCGCTCCCGTCATCCTCCGCGCCCTGGAGGATGAAGACGACGGCCGGTTCTGCGTGCGCGGTCTCACGCTGGAGGCTCGCGTCCGCCGGACGTACGCCTACTCTGAGGAGGAGCGTGAGACGGCTCAGTACCTCTCTGACCTCCGCGCCGCCGAGCGTTCGCGCGGGCTGGCAACGGTGACGGCCGCGACCGGGTACGTCCGCGTCTCGAAGACGCCCGCTGTCGAGGCCGACCGTCTCCGCGCCCTCAGTGCCGAGGCGGTGACGGCCGCCCGTGCTGCTGCCTGACTGTCTCGCGTCGCGTACCCTGCCGACCTCTCGCCTGATTCGGCGGGCGACCTCTCCCGACCACACACCCCCCCGCTCCCATGTCTACAGGTCCCCTCGCCCCCGCTCCAGAGCGGGGGAGCTACCTCGACTACGAGGGCCTCCGCGACGCCGCCGCCGAGGCCATCAAGGCCGCCCGGCTCAAACAGGCGGAAGCCGCCGCTGCCGTCGCCGAGTTCAACCCTGACCGGCAGAAGCCGCCGACCGTCTCTGCGATCTCGAACGCCGTCCGCGAGACCGGCCCCAGCGTCGCCGCGCTCCAGCTCGACATCATCGGCGCGTTGACCGGGGCCACCCTCAGCGGCCCCCTCTACCGCGTCGAGTAACCCCATGAACGCGGAGTAACCCCATGAACGACGAACGGCCCGCGCCCCGTGAGGGATGCGAGCCGAACGCCGACAAACCAACCTGAGACGGCCCGTGAGGGCGCGTCCCCGATTGACCCCGACAAGGTACCGCGTCCCCGGCCGTCTGCGGCCTGTCACCGTCTTCCCCCCGGACCCGTGAGCACCCTTCCCGTCCCTGCGTTCGACGCGCAGTTCAACCCCGACGACCTCGCCGAGTGGCGCGAGTCCTTCGTCGGCTACGTCGCCGACTTCACCGCCGAGGACAACCCGGACCCGGTAGGCGAGACGCTGGACGAGATGATCGCCGCGTTCGACTTCGAGCCCGAGCCCACGCGGGCCGACCTCGACCGTTGGCGGGCCGAGCTTGACGCCGAGATCGCCGAGGCCCTGCCCGACGCCATCGCCCGCGTCTCGCTCGACCGCGCCGCGTCGGCATTCGAGGAGATGCGCGCGAAGGGCCGGACGGTCGCCTCGATTGCCCGTTCCCTCGGGCTGGCTCCCGAGGCCGTTGCCCTCCTCGCCGCCGACCGGTGCGGAGAGTTGAGCCGCAAGCGCACCCGCGCCGCGCACGCCGTCCGCGCCGAGGACCGGGCACACCGCCAGCACCGGGCACGGACGCGCTCACTCGGGAAGCTCCAGGGCAAGGTCGAGGCCGCACTCGACAAGGCCGATTTCACCGCCCTCCCGGCCGACAAACTCGCCGATTTGCTCATCCGACTGGCCGAGTTGGCCCGCACAGACGAGCCCCCGGCTCTCGCCGTGAACGTCGGGGGGCGGACTATCTGAGCCGTAGGGGCCGGTCCGCCTCTGGGCACCCCGACACTCGACAAAGGATTTTGGAGAATCGACCGCGCCGCGAGCGCTACAGGCATGGGAGGCTACGGGTCCGGCTGGCACCGCTACGATAAGCGCCAGTGCGTCGAGGACGGGCTGACGCTCCGCGCGTCCGGCTACAAGCCGTTCGTGGCAGAGGCGCACGCGGAGGGCTGCCTCGTCGGCGGGCGCTCGACCTGGGGCCGTGCTGGGCAGGTCACGGACCGCATCGGGTTCACGTACACGCCCGAGGCCGCCGACCTCGACGGACTCGCCGAGGCGGGCGGAGGCATCGCCGGGCGGGTGGAGTTGACGTACGACTGCATCAAGGGGACGGAGCGGGAGTCCGTCACGTACCCTCTCGCCGTCGAGGTTCGCCCGTGTCGCTTCGGCGGCTGGCGGGTGTACGTCCGATGCCCGTTGTCCCGGAACGGGCAGGCGTGCGGGCGCAGGTGCGAGAAGGTGTACCTGCCACCGGGCGCGCGGTACTTCGGGTGCCGGACCTGCCACGGGCTCACGTACCGGTCGGCACAGGAGGCCCACCACTTCGACGGGCTGTTCAAGCGCCTCGGGAAGTCGATGGGGATGAATCCGCGCGACGTGGAGCGGGTGCTCTCGGCGCGGTACTGCCCCTGAAACGAATGGGCACCTCGACCGCTCGGGTTCGGTGTTCCGTTCAAAACCTGTACCTGAGCCTGTACCCCAGAAAGCAGAAAGGCCCCTAAGTCGTTGTGACTTAGGGGCCTAGCCCGAAGGCTCTGTGCCCGAGACTGGAATCGAACCAGCACGTCCGTAAGGACACACGACCCTGAATCGTGCGCGTCTACCAATTCCGCCACTCGGGCGCGGAGATCCAAGGTAGCCCGCCTCGGCGGGGTCGTCCAGCGAGGCGGAGATCTCCACAGTGTCTCCACCGGTCGGGGCGAGCGGCAGCGCTCCAGGTCGGCGTTACCCTGTCCTGCGTTCCCCCCTGCTCCTCGATGCTCTCCAGACCGATCCTCGCCGCCGCCCTGGCCCTTGGCCTCGCAGCTGGCCCTGCCGCCCAGCGCGTCCTCCCCTACCCCGTGACGCCACCGCCCCAGTTCGAACGTGCCATCGCCAGCGGCACGCGGACGCTGACCGGTAGCCCCGGCCCCGCTGCCTGGGCCAACCGGGCAGACTACAGCCTCGACGCGCGCCTCGACGCTGACACGCAGACGCTCTCGGCGGAGGGCGTCATCACCTACACCAACGAGTCGCCCGACGCACTGGAGGTGCTCGTGCTCAAGCTCCGCCAGAACGTCCACGCGCCCGGGGTCCCCCGCAACCGCCCCGTCGCCGTCACCGGAGGGCTGACGCTGGAGCGCTTCGTCGTCGACGGCCAGCCGTACGAGGACGTGTCGGTGGCTGAGACGCCCGGCTCCTACCGCGGCTCGGCCGACGAGGGGACCTACGTCATCCAGGGCACCGTGATGACGGTCGGGCTGACCGAGCCGCTGCGACCCGGCGACACGGTGTCGCTCGATCTCGCCTGGCGGTTCATCGTGCCACCCGCGACGGGCTCGTTCCGGCAGGGGACTGACGGAGAGGTCTTCTACCTCGGCTACTGGTACCCCACCGTGGCGGTGTACGACGACGTGTACGGTTGGCACGTCGATCCGTACCTCGGCATGGGCGAGCACTACCTAGAGTTCGGCGACTTCGAGGTCTCCCTGGATGCCCCCGCGGACATGCTCGTCTACGGTACCGGCGACCTCACGAACGCCGACGAGGTCTACACCGAGGAAACCCGTGCCCGACTGGCCGACGCCCTCGCTTCCGGTGACATCGTGCACGTGGTGACCGAGGCCGAACGGGGCTCCGCACTCACGCCCAGCACCGATGGCCGACGCGTGTGGCGCTTCGAGGCACAGGACGTGCGCGACGTGGCGCTCTCGGCCTCTGCCGCGTACGTCTGGGACGCCACGCGGGCGCTGGTCGACCGAGACGAAGACGGCGAGGCCACCGACGCGGTGCTCATCAACAGCTTCTACCGGCCCGGCACGGCATCCTGGGAGCGCTCCGCCGAGTTCGCGTCGTTCGCCATCGAGCATCTCTCCGAGACCCTCTGGCCCTACCCCTGGCCACACATGACCGCCGTGGAAGGCCTCATCAGCGGCGGGATGGAGTACCCGATGATGACGCTCATCGGCGGCGACCGCACCGATCCGTCGCTGTTCTCGGTCACCTACCATGAGATCGCCCACATGTGGTTTCCGATGATGGTCGGCTCCAACGAGAAGGCGTTCACGTGGATGGACGAGGGGCTCACGTCGTACAACACCAACCAGGGAATCGCCGCCTTCTGGGATGGCTCGTCGCCAGACCGCGAGAAGATCGATGCCTGGGCGCGGCTTCGCCAGTCGCATTACCTGCTTGCCGGCTCTGGCTACGCGATCCCCGCGATGCGTCACAACGACCGATACCCGATTGGAGGCGGCACTCGGCAGGTGGATCCCGTCGGCGGCGCCGCGCGCGGCGTGGCGTCCTACTCGACGCCCGCCGTCGCCCTGCACGCGCTCCGCGGGATCTACGGCGACGAGGCCTTCCTGGACGCCTACCTGGAGTATGGGCGTCGCTGGCAGGGGGGCCACCCGTACCCGTACGACCTCTTCAACACCTTCGAGGACCGCCTCGGCGAGGACCTGGACTGGTTCTGGACGCCGACCTTCTTCACCACCTGGACCGTAGATCACGCGGTCGGCGCGGTGATGCCGTCAGAGGGCCAGCCGACGAGCGTCCAGATTCTGGACCTGGGCCGCGCCCCCATGCCCGCTCTCGTGCGCGCCACCTACGCCGACGGCACCTCGGCGGACGCTCGTGTCGAGGTCGCCGAGTGGCTCGGCGGCGCCACTGAGGCGGTCCTCCAGTTCCCCGCTGGCGACCTCGTCCGCGTCGAGATCAACCCGGACGGCTACATCGTCGATGCGGACCCCTCCAACAATCTCTGGACCGCTCCGATGGCCGACGAATAGGCCCAGGGTCTGCAGCAAACGAAAAAACGCCCTCTCCAACTCGGAGAGGGCGTTCTGTGCGGGCCCGGTAGGATTTGAACCTACGACCGTCCGGTTAACAGCCGGATGCTCTACCACTGAGCTACGGACCCGATGCGCTGCCAGCCGCGAGCGACGGAAGCGGAGCGAAGGTAGAGCCGCCGTCGGGCAGGGGTCAAGGAGACCGGCGGCTGCGGGTACCTCTTCACTCCGCGTTCTCGCCACGCGCGCTTCGGAGTCCATCCGGGCCCGGCGCACCGTCGCGAGGACCTATGCGACCAGCTTGTCGAGGTACAGCGTCCGGAGCTTCGACACCTTGGGCGCGATCACCGCCTGGCAGTACGGCTGGGCCGGGTTGCGGGCGAAGTAGTCCTGGTGGTAGTCCTCGGCCGGGTAGAAGGTCTCCAGCGGCTCGATCTCCGTCACGATGGGGTCCGGGTAGGTGCCCTGCGCGGTGATCTCGGCCTTGACCGCCTCGGCGACCGCGCGCTGCGCCTCGGACGTGACGTAGATGCCGGACCGATACTGCGTTCCGCGATCGCCGCCCTGGCGGTTGAGGGTGGTCGGGTCGTGGGTGGTGAAAAAGACCGTCAGCAGGTCGTGGAGCGAGATCACCTCCGGATCGAAGGTGACCTCGACGACCTCCGCGTGGCCCGTACGCCCGGAGCACACCTCGCGGTAGGTCGGGTTGACGACGTGGCCGTTGGCGTAGCCGGAGACGACGCTCGTCACGCCGCGGAGCGGCAGCATCACTGCCTCGACGCACCAGAAGCAGCCGCCGCCGAGAACGATGGAGTCCGTTTGTGCCATGAGAATCCTGTAGTGTGGATCGGATCAACGACACGGAGCGGACGGGGCTCCGGGCGCGGGCCGTACTCTGCGGATCTCCGCACGGGACACCCTCCGCGCGCCCGGCGTAGACCCTGCCCTCGCTTCCGACCCATGGCTCCCACCCTCGACTCCGTCCGCGTCCGCTTGATCCAGATTCGCACCGACCCCGGCGTGCTCGCCGAGGAGCGCCAGAGCTTCGAAGCGCGCTGCGGCCTCTCGGCCGACGGGTTTCAGGTCACGAACGCCATCCACGAGCCCCTCTCCCCCGCCCTCCTGGACGGCGTGGATGCGGTCATGATCGGTGGCGCGGGCGCATACTCGGTCACCAAGACCTACGACTGGACGCAGGCGCTCATCGACGTGTGCCAGGCGTGCGCCGATCGCGAGATGCCGCTCTTCGGGTCGTGCTGGGGGCACCAGTTCATCGCGCGGGCCTTCGGAGGCGAGGTCATCAACGACCCGGATCGGTCCGAGATGGGGACGCACAGCGTGGACCTGACGGAGGCGGGTCGCGCAGACGCGTTGTTCGGGACGCTGCCCGTGCGCTTCGATGCACAGATGGGCCACCAGGACCGCGTCGCGCGGCTGCCGGACGGCGCCGTGGAGCTGGCGACCAACGACCGGGCGCCTTACCAGGCGTTTCGGCTGGGGGACCTGCCCATCTTCGGCACCCAGTTCCACTCGGAGCTCGACGCCGAGACCGAGCGCCAGCGGCTCGTGGCCTACCGGGCCCACTATCCCGAGATGCAGGACCCGGCGCGCTTCCAGGCCGTGATCGAGGCGCTTCGCCCGTCGCCCGAGGTCGACGGGCTCCTGCAGGCCTTCCTGGAGACGTTCGCCACAGAGAACGGGGCCGACCCTGTGGGGTGAGCGAACCCGCTCGCCTCGGTGCCGAGATGGGCAGAGTGGACGAGTGCACCGTCTGTTTTGGGACCGTACGCCATCAACAACGGGACTGACCGTGGGCCGGCCAGTCCCGTGAGGCATAAGAGCGTCACTGATCTCCGCTGACGCGATCCAGTTGAGACTGGATCGCCGTCAACTGAGACTGAATCTCTGCCAGTTCCCTCGCACGCCGGGCATCGTTGTCCTGGATGGAAGCGGCTCGCTCGACATCGGAGCCCTGGACATCCTCGGCCGACGTGTCGCGGCCTTCGGCCCCTGCAAGCGAGTTTGTCGACACCGTGCCATACGCGGTCGGGATGAACAGCAGAGTCAGACTCTGATTCCGGAGTGTCGTTGTCGCGACCTCGTTGGAAATCCTGCCCATGATGCATACCTCGACAGGACCACCCGTCACCTCGAATAGACCCTGGAACGAAAATGGAAGTCGAGCAACGCCTTTCAAGATTCCATATTCTATCTTGAAATCCGTACGGAGCGCGGCCGGCGGAGCATCCGAGAAACCACAGTCGGTGGACACGCCCAGTGTTATGATTTGACTTTGACCTATGTCCCTGAAGTCAGTTTCGGCATGCAATGACGCAATGGCTAGGACGTAGCCTTCAGACGGCGCCACGATTGTTCGCTTCAGTGAGTCATCGAAGTCGTTATCGAGGCTAAAGCTGGTCGTGCGCGTCGCGTATCCGACCCCGGTCTCGGCGAGGGTTTCCGCCGGGCTAATGGCGTCCGCAGGGAGCACGACCGCTCCGTCGCCCGAGACGGAATCATTGAACTGTACAGCGCTCTCCCCCTCACCCAGCGTGACGAGACTCCCGAGCCCGCTGTTGTTTCCATCCACCGTCAGCGCATTGGTGGAACCAGCGCCTAGGACCTGGAAAAATCCACCGCCGTCGAGATCGGGCGAAAGGGCGGCGTACGTGCCCCCGTCCTTTTCGCGCAGGAGGAGCGAGCCGCCTCGGCCTCCAAAGTCTTGCACAACGAACGTCGGCACCGTCGACCCGCCTCCTGGCCCAGAGGTCGTGAAAACCTGAAACCCTCGGAAGGGTGCCGCTGCACTTCCCACGCTAACGCTCTTCCCTTCGAGCACCAGCAAGTCTTCCGCAACGCCCGGGAGCATGAGAAACCCGTCCGCGCCACCGCCTGTCGCGTCCGTGATCGCGTATGCCCCCGGATGCCGTTCGGGGTTGTTGTTTCCATACACACGGTACTCCCACGTCCGACCGCCCGACACCGACCGCAGACGGAAGCGCATCAGGTCCTCCGAGATGAACACCGGCGTAATGTCGCGCACGTTGAAGCCTAGGCTCCCCAGCGCGCCCGTGATCTGGAGCGGAGCGCCACTCGCGACCGTGATGAAGCGGCCATTGTCGTACGAGTTCTGGAGCGAGTTGCCCGGCGCGAACGAGCCCTCCGCCGTGGTCTCCCGGTCGAGGCGCATCGGCGCGCTCGCCGGGGCTCCGTCTACTGCCACGGTCAGGTAGTGCGCGTCCCTCGGCACATCAGAGCGCGAACCCAGGACCGTCAAGAAACGCCCCCCTACGACGGCCACCTCGTGAGCTTCCTCCCAGGCAGCTGCCGCTCCGGAGAGCGCAGCCTCGGAGGTGGAGTAGCCGCGGAAGACGATCGTTCGCGGACCATCGGCCAGGGCGGTGCCCTGCGCGTCGGTCAGAAGGCCCGAATAGGTAAAACGGGTCGGGGCGTCGGCGACAATGGCCTCGGTCGCGCTCAGGTCGCCGGCGGTTGTGCGGTCTTGCGCAACCGCCACTGGGGTGAAGGTGGCGAACGCGAGCGCGCCGGCGAGCAGGTGTCGAAGAGTCATCGTTTCAGGGGAGAGAGTCCAATGGGCGTCGCCGCGAGCAGACGACGGGTGGGAGAGCGGCCGCTAGCGGACGACGGTGAAGCGGGCCGTGCTCACGAAGGCGTCGGCGGTCAGGCGGACGTGGTAGAGGCCCAACGCCAGATGCGCCGTGTCCAGCGGAGCCGTGGCGCAGAGATCGGCGGCCGGAACGACGACGTAGGACTGCGCCGCGACGGGGAGGACGAGGGCGAGTCCCGCCCCGAGCGGGAGCCGCTGCGAGAGCCAGCACATGAGCGGAGAGGGATGAGCGTGTCCCACGCGAGGGTGGTCGGGCCACACCACGGGGTGCAGGAATCGAAGAGGCAGCGCGGTCGGTTCGCCGCCCTGTCCCGTTCGTTCGCAAAAGCGAGACCCTGCGTGTCATCCGCCGGGCACTCTCCTCCTCCGCTCTGCCCCACCGTCTCCAAACGAATACGGGGCCGACCGCGGCGCGGCCGACCCCGTGGGGTGAGCGAATCCGCCCGCCTCGGTACCGAGGCGGGGCGGGTGAGTGCTGCTACCGGCTGTTGCCGTTCTCCAGGAGTGCCTGGATCTCGGCGAGGCGAGCCTCCATCTCCTGCAGTTCGGTGCGCATCCGGGCCGCGCTGACCTGCTCGGCCTCTGCATGCTCGGCCGCGATGGCTCCCTCGGAAAGACCAGCCACGGGCGCCTCGTCGCGCTCCACGCCCCCTTCGGTGAGGTTCGACACGACCGAGCCGTAGGCCGTCGGCACGAAGATCAGGCTGATGTTCTGGTCGTCGATCGACGCGGAGCCGCTCGTGACATTGACGTAGGCGCAGAAGGTGGTCGTTCCCGCAGCAACGTCGAAGACACCCTGCACCGTCGATGGGACGCGGTACGTACCTGTAGCGGCCCCCGTCGGCAGACCGTAGTTGGTCTGCTGCGTGAGCGGTGCCGTCGGCGAGGCGTCGCAGTCCCGCGTGACCGAGTACTGGATCGTCGAGGTCGAACCGGTCGTGTGGTTCAGGATGAGCTCGCCGGTCGCGATGGCGAGGACGTAGCCATCCGTCGGCGCCGTGATCGAGCGCGAAATCGTGACCGTCGCGCCGCTCGGCGTCGAAACGGGCGAGCCGGAGGCGTTGTTTGACACGCCTGCCTCATCGAGAATCTCGGTGTCCTGGATGGCGTTGGTCGGGAGCAAGACCGAGGAGGTACCGGACGCTCCCGTATCAAAAACTGTCGCCGTCGTGCCACCTGCCATCGTGATGCGCGCGCCCGAGCCCGTGTTGCCATCGACCGTGAACGCGTTGCCGGCGTCGGCGAGGACGCGGAAGTAGCCGCCTTCACCATCGATGTCCGGCTGGAGCTCGCCGAGAGCGGACCCGTTCTCCTGGTAGAGGCTCAGGCTGGCTCCCTCCCCGAACCAGTCGTAGATGCGACCGCTGACGAAGCCATTCGAGGGGTCGGCGGGGTTGGCTGTCGAGTAGACCGACAGGTCGGCCGGGTTCTCGGCCTCACCCACCGACGCCGTGTTGCCCGCCAGCGACAGCACACCTTCGCTGACGCCCGGCGCCATGACGAGCGCGTCCGAGCCGCCGCCGGTCGCGTCCGCGATCGAGAACGTCCCCTGCGGACGCGACCCGCTGGCACCATAGACGCGGTACTCCCAGATCCGGCCCGCGCCACCCGTCGAGGTCAGGCGGAAGCGCGTCAGCCCCGTCGTCGTGAACACCGGCGTGATGTCGCGCACGATCAGACCGATCGAGTTGAGCGCCCCGCGGATCTGCATTGCGCTGCCGGTGATGTCGATGATCCGGCCGTTCTCGTACGAGTCCTGTAGCGTGTTGCCCGGCGCGAACGAGCCCTCCGCCGAGGCGCCGCGGTCGAGGCGCATCGGCGCGCTCGCCACCTCCCCGTCGACCGAGACGGTGAAGTACTCCATGTCGGCGGGCACGTCGTCCTGCGAGCCCAGCACGGTCAGGAACCGGCCGCCCACCACGGCCGCGTTGTGGCTCTCCTCCCAGGTCGGCGCGGCGCCTGCGCGGGCATCCTCGGCCGAGGCGTAGCCCCGGAAGACGAGCGCGCGCGGCCCGTCGGCGAGCGCGGCGCCCTCGGCGTCGGTCAGCACACCGGAGTAGGTGAACCGCGTCGGGGCGTCGAGCACGGTCTCGGAGGCCGTCAGGCCCTCGGCGGCGGTGCGGTCCTGCGCGGAGGCGGACGGGATCAGGAAGGCGAGCGCGAGGGCCGCCAGAAGCAGGTGTCGAAGAGTCATCGGTCTAGGAGTGTGGTGTCGAGAAGAGGTCGGGGCGTCGTCTTTAGCGGACGACGGTGAAACGGGTCGCGCCGACGAAGGCGTCGGCGCTCAGCCGCACGTGGTAGACGCCCGGCGCCAGCCGTGCCGCGTCGAGCGGCGCGGTGTGGAAACCGGCCTCGCGCTCGCCGTCGGCGAGCACGGCCACCTGGCGGCCGAGCGCGTCGTAGACCGCGAGGCGGACCGTCGCGGCGGCGGGCAGCTCGTACGGGATCTGGGCGCGGGTCGCGAGCGGGTTGGGGTAGACCGACCGGAGCGCGATCTCGGCCGGCAGCGCCGCCGAGAGCGGCGCGGCGGCGGCCGGGGCGACGGGCACCTCGTCGAGCAGCACCGAGGCGCCGCGGACGGGCTCGACGGTGGCCCAGATGGCGACGGCGCCGGAGCGGAGGGCCTCGGCGGGCGTGGCGCGCGCGGCGAGGCGGTAGGGCCCGGAGGCCATCTGTGGGGTGCCGGCGTAGAGGTCGACGGTCGAGAGGACGACGTCGGCCTGCGCCGAGGCGGGGAGGACGAGGGCGAGTCCCGCTACGAGCGGGAGGAGCTGAGAGAACCAGCGCATAAGCGGAGAGGGGGGTTGAGCAGCGCACACGCAGTGCCGGAGCAGTCAGGATCCGCTGCGACGAACACGAAGTGGGGCGGTCGGCGAAGCGGGTCGTCCGACCGTTCCCACCTCTCCGTACGCGAAACCTCAGTTTGACGTGTCACGCGACGGAGCCCGATCCCTTCCTCCCAAAGCGACGGGGCCGACCGCGGCTGCGGCCGACCCCGTCGGGTGGGTCCGCCTCGGGACCGAGGCGGGCGAAGTGGGTACTACCTGTCGTTGGTCATCGTCGCCTGGATCTCTGCGATCCGCGCCTGCATGGCTGCGAGTTCGGACGCCATGCGAGCCTGGTTGGCCGCGACAGAGGCGGCACGCTCGGACGCGATGTCACCCGTCGACAGCGCGGCCACCGGAGCGAGGCGGTCGTCCTCATCCTCCCCCTCACCCAGGTTCGGGGCGACGGTCCCGTACGCCGTCGGAACGTACATGAGCGTCAGCTGCTGGTCGTCGATGGAGCCGGCCGTCGAGGACACCAGCTGCACGAAGGCGCAAAACGTCGTGGTCCCGGCAGGCACGGAAAAGAGGCCATGCACCGCGCCAATCTCGCGGTACGTCGCCGTCGGCAGGACCGACGGGATCTGGAGGTTGGCCTGCTGTGAGGTCGGCGCCGTGGGCGACGCATCGCAGTCCGTCGAGACGGCGTATTGAACCGTCGACGTGGTCCCGGTCGTGTGATTGACGATCAGCTCCCCCCCAGCGTAGGCGACCACGTACCCGGGTGCGGGCACCGTGATCGAGCGCGAGAGCGTCAGGTTGGCGCCCGATGACAGAGCGACCACCGACGAGTTGAACGCGTTGGCCGCGCCCGCCTCATTGAGGATCTCTGCCGCGCTGACCGAGCTGGTGGGGAGGTTCACCGAGGCGTCCTCAATCTCGCCCGTGTTGAAGGACATCGAGGACGTCCCGCCGGCGATGGAGACCGTGGCGCCCGACCCCGTGTTGCCGTCGACCGAGAAGGCCGAGCCCGAGCCCGAGGCCCCCGCGACTTCCAAGAAACCGCCCGTGCCGTTGATGTCTGGCTCGATGCGGGTGTGATTCAGCCCATCCTCGGTGATGAAGCGAGCCGCGCCGCCCTCACCCGACCAGTCCCAGAGCCGAACGTTGACACGCCCATTGGCCGGGTCGGCCGGGTTGGGGGTCGTGTAGGCCGCCAGCGCCGCCTGGTTCTCCAGGCTACCCAGCTGCGCCGTGTTGCCCGTCAGCGTCAGCACGTCCTCCCCCACTCCCGGCGCCATGATGAATCCGTCGGAGCCGCCGCCCGTCGCGTCTGCGATCGAGAACGTCCCCTGAGGACGCACGCCCGCGTCGCCGTAGACCCGGTACTCCCAGATCCGACCCGACCCCGCCGACGACGTCAGGCGGAACCGCGTCAGCCCGCTCGTTACGAACACCGGCGTGATGTCGCGCACGATCAGACCGATCGAGTTGAGCGCCCCACGGATCTGCATCGCACCGCTCGTGATGTCGATGATCCGCCCATTGTCGTACGAGTCCTGCAGCGTGTTGCCCGGCGCGAACGAGCCCTCCGCCGAGGCGCCGCGGTCGAGGCGCATCGGCGCACTCGCCGCCTCCCCGTCGACGGCCACCGTCAGGTAGTGCACGTCCGGCGGCACGTCGTCCTGCGAGCCGAGCACCGTCAGGAACCGGCCGCCCACCACGGCCGCGTTGTGGCTCTCCTCCCAGGTCGGCGCGGCGCCCGCGCGGGCATCCTCGGCCGAGGCGTAGCCCCGGAAGACGAGCGCGCGCGGCCCGTCGGCGAGCGCGGCGCCCTCGGCGTCGGTCAGCACACCGGAGTAGGTGAACCGCGTCGGGGCGTCGAGCACGGTCTCGGAGGCCGTCAGGCCCTCGGCGGCGGTGCGGTCCTGCGCGGAGGCGGACGGGATCAGGAAGGCGAGCGCGAGGGCCGCCAGAAGCAGGTGTCGAAGAGTCATCGGTCCAGGGGTGTAGAGTCGAGTAGGATGCAGGTCAGGGAAACCGTCGCTAGCAGACAAGGAGGTCTAGCGGACGACGGTAAAGCGGGTCGCGCCGACGAAGGCGTCGGCGCTCAGCCGCACGTGGTAGACGCCCGGCGCCAGCCGTGCCGCGTCGAGCGGCGCGGTGTGGAAACCGGCCTCGCGCTCGCCGTCGGCGAGCACGGCCACCTGGCGGCCGAGCGCGTCGTAGACCGCGAGGCGGACCGTCGCGGCGGCGGGCAGCTCGTACGGGATCTGGGCGCGGGTCGCGAGCGGGTTGGGGTAGACCGACCGGAGCGCGATCTCGGCCGGCAGCGCCGCCGAGAGCGGCGCGGCGACGGCCGGGGCGACGGGCGCCTCGTCGAGCAGCACCGAGGCGCCGCGGACGGGCTCGACGGTGGCCCAGATGGCGACGGCGCCGGAGCGGAGGGCCTCGGCGGGCGTGGCGCGCGCGGCGAGGCGGTAGGGCCCGGAGGCCATCTGTGGGGTGCCGGCGTAGAGGTCGACGGTCGAGAGGACGACGTCGGCCTGCGCCGAGGCGGGGAGGACGAGGGCGAGTCCCGCTACGAGCGGGAGCAGCTGAGAGAACCAGCGCATAAGCGGAGAGGGCTGGGCCGAGCGCGCCGCAGGCGAGAGAGCCGTGAGACACGACACGACGTTCGGAAAGCGGAGGCACCAGGGGTCGCACGACGCAGAGCAGCCTCCACCTATCCTTACGCGAATCGGCGACTTGGCGTGTCACGACCCGCCCTCTCGTGCCGTATCGCCCTCTATCGATCGAAAACAGGACCGGTCCCGGCGCGGCCACCTCCGCGAGCAGGTCCGCCTCGGTACCCCGCGGACGGGATGGGTGGGCTACGGAGCGACGCCCTGAGACGCATCGAGGAAACGCCCGACGACGTCCTCCGACCAGAACACGCCCCCCCGTTGCATGAACCCGACGTGCCCCCCGTGCGAAGGCATGAGCAGGGTTAGGTTCGGATTCGCAAGCGCCGCCTCGGCCGGAAAGCAGGTCGGCCCCAGAAACGGGTCATCGAGGGCATTGAGGAGCAACGTTGGGATGCCGATGTCGGGGAGACCGGGGAGCGACGACGCCCGCGCCCAGTAGTCCTCGGCGCTCCCGAACCCGTGGACGGGCGCCGTGAACAGCCCGTCGAACTGGCGGAAGGTGCGCGCGGCACGAATCGCCTCCAGGTCGAGGTCAGCATCGAACTGGTCTGCCTTGGCCGCCACCTTCCCCGAGAGCGAGCGCATGAAGCGGAGCATGTAGATGCGTCGGCTCCACACCTCCATCGTTTCCGAGGACGACGCGAGGTCGACCGGCACCGAGACGCCCGCGCCCGCCACGAGCCGAGGGTCGATGCCCGCGCCCTGCTCGCCGAGCCACTTCAGCGTCAGGTTCCCGCCGAGGCTGAACCCGACGACCGCCACCGCCTCGGCGCCGAGGTGGAGCACGTGGCGTACGACCGCGTCGAGGTCCTCGGTCGCCCCGCTGTGATAGGAGCGGAGCAGCCGGTTCGGCTCGCCGGAGCACCCCCGGAGGTTCCACGCGCAGACCGTCCATCCCCGCCGCGCCAGTTCGCGGGCCATCCCGCGGACGTACGCCCGGTCACTGCTGCCTTCCAGCCCGTGCGCGACCACGGCCACGCGCGAGCCCCCGGCCGTGCCCACCCAGTCGAGGTCCAGGAAGTCCCCGTCGTCCAGGTCCAGCCGCTCGCGGCGGTAGGCGACGCCGTCGACCTGCCGGAAGAGCGTCGGGAGGATGGTCTGGAGGTGGCCGCTGCGCAGCCAGAGCGGAGGCCGGTAGGCGGGGACGTGCAGATCCACGGGGCGAGCGGGACGGGGCCACAAAAAAACGCCCTCCGCCAAGCGTGAGGCGGAGGGCGTTGTACGCCCGAGAGGATTCGAACCTCTGACCTTTGGTACCGGAAACCAACGCTCTATCCAACTGAGCTACGGGCGCGGCGTGAGGGCAAGATACGGTCGGTCCGAGGGCAGGCAAGCGGCTCCGCGCTGCAAGACCTCGTGAACCGCCGCGCAGGCGCCCCCTCTCCGCTACCGAACCACCGTCAGCGTGCGCGACACGACCTGGGTGCCCGCCTGGACGCGGACGACGTACAGACCGGTCGGGGCCTGCGTGAGGTCGAGGGCCACCGACTGGAAGCCCGCCCCGAGACGTCCCGCCTCGACGGTCGCCACGTGGCGGCCCAGCGCGTCGAACACGTCCGCTCGTACGTCGGCCGCCTGACCGAGGTCGAGCGCCAGCGTGGTCCGGCCGCGCGTCGGGTTGGGGAACACCTGGGCGTCGAGCCGGAGCCCGCCATTCGGAAGGCCCTCTCCGGAGGTCGCCACCGTAGCCGACGACTGGCCGCCGTTCAGCGAGCCGCGCGAGTGGCCCGTCGGGCCCGTCCAGGTGAAGTCGGCGTAGGTCTCCCCGGAGCCGATCAGCTGGAGCGACTGGGTGGCGCCCGTCGAGCCGGTCTCGGACACGCCGATGTCCTCCGACAGCACACCGGACGCCGTCCCGCCCGAGGCCGTCAGCGTTCCCTCGTAGGAGAGGAACTGGACGAGCGCGCCGTCGCCGTCGACCAGCGCGAGCCCGTCGGGGGCGCCGTTCTGGATGCCTGCCTGGGCGAACCAGAGCGCGCCGAGGCCGAGGCCCTCGTCGTCGATGGTGCCCGAGAGCGGGAGCGTGGCATAGACCGCTCCGTTGGAGCCGTTGACGAACTCGACGCTCCAGCCGGAGAGGTCCAGCCCGGCCGTGCCCGCGATCTCGACGCCCTCGTCCACGTCGGTGCTGCTGTTGTCGTAGTGAAGCTCGTTGATCCAGGCCACTGCGGGCGCCGCGCCGACGAACGTCTGCCCGACGTTGGGCTGACCGGGCGTGGAGACGGTCGGGTCCTGCCAGGCGAAGTCCTCCGCGGCCGACCCGGTGCCGGTCACCTGGAGACTGTGGCCGAGGGGCGTCGTCGTGGTCTCGGCGACGCCGAGGTCGACGGAGGTAAGCCCGATCGCGGCATCGTCGGTAGCCGTGAACGTGCCCTCGTAGCTGAGGAACTGCTCCACCGTGCCGTCGGGCGCGACCAGCGCCACGCCGTCGGGGCTGCCGTTCTGGATTCCGGCGACCGGGACCCACACGGTCCCGAAGCCGGCCTGCTGCGAAGGCACCGTGCCGGAGAGCGCGACCGTCGCGTACGCGCCGCCGCCGTTGCCGTTGTAGAACACGAGCGACCAGCCGCTCATGCTGGTCCCGGCAGGTCCGGCCACCTCGACGCCCTCGTCGGCATCGGTGCTGGCGTTGTCGTAGTGGATCTCGTTGACCCAGAGCGGACCGGTGGCGCCTCCCTCCTCCCCGCTCCCGGTGAGCGTGTAGGCACGCCGGGCGAGGGTCGAGTCGAGGATGAACGGGTTGTGGGTGCCCTGCCGAGTCGCGATCCAGGCCGAGCGCGCGTACTCCTCCAAGTCCACCGGGTCGAGGTAGTGCCAGTCGATCAGGTCATCCGCCTGGGTGTCGAAGAACGACTGCGAGTTGTAGGCCGTGACCTGCCCGGGGTAGACGGCGCGGTAGTAGAAGACGGCGCGGGCGGCGTTGCCCTTGTGGTCTTCCCGCGGCTCGAAGCGGCCCGGCCCGCGCTCGCTCCACTCGTCGATGAACACGGTCGGGATGGTCGTCTGGTCGGAGGCGCCCCGGAACCAGCGGTCCGTGTCGGCATCGGCGATCTCGCCGTAGGGCTCGTTGCCGCGGGAGGAGTTGACGTTGGCCTTGGCCGGGAACAGGTGGTGCAGGTCCGAGCGCGACGGCTCGTCGGCCGCGCCCATCGACTGGGGCCAGGTGTGCTCTGCGTTGATGCCCTTGTTGAACGCGTCCGTGGACGGGTCGGCGCCGGGCGTCAGCTGGATGCAAAAGCGGGTGTAGACGCCACACAGCTCGCCGTCGGTGCGCTGCTCGTAGGCGTAGAGCGAGTCACGGGCCGGGTTGTAGCCGAGCGTGAGCGCAGGCGAGTAGTCCGCGTCGATGGCGCTCAGGAGCGGGGCGCCGGTCTGTCCGGGGTAGAGAACCGTCTGAGGCTGGGCGAAGACGGGGGCCGCGAGGAGGATCGCGACGAGTGGCACAAGGCGCATCGGTGTGGCGGGGGGACATGTGCATATACCCACTCCAGAGGGCGATCTCAACCGGCGTCCGCATATTTCCTACACGCGTAATAGGGAGCCACACATATCCCCCCTCGGGTCCCCATCGCAGTCCCGTTCGCGATTGCCACCTGGATCTCCGCGTGCCTCAGCGCACGACCGTGACGGGCACCGCCAGCGCCTCGGGCCCGCCGCGGACGGAGAGCACGTACACCCCCGACGCGAGGCCGGACGCCCCGATCTGGATGTCGCGCGCCGTGCCGCCCACCAGCACCATCGTGCCGTAGTCGCGCACCCGCCGGCCCAGCATGTCGATCAGGGTCACGCGGACGGAGACGGGCTCCAGACTTTCGAGTTCGATCGTCGCCGTGCCGGTGAACGGATTGGGGCCTCGGCGCGTCGCGGTCACCCGTGAGACCGTCTGGGGCAGCGCCCCGACCAGCTCGGCACAGCGCCCGGCGAGCGTCCACCCTACGTCTGCAATCATGCCGCAGACGACGGGGCCGGGCTCGGCGATGGTCTCGCTGCGCGCGATGAAGGGCGTCATCAGCCCGTCCGGCGTCCCGGCGGCGAACGCGTCCTCGTCCAGGTGCGAGTACGAGCCGCCCTGCACCCACGGGCGCGGCATGTACAGCGGCACCGACCCGCCGACCGCCTGCTCGACGCCGCGGCCGACGAAGCGGACCTCCTCTTGGAGCGCGTTGGCCAGCGCGACCGAGCCGTCGGGGAAGCGACCCGAGTCGAGCAGCGAGACGCCCTTCGGAGTCTGCGTGTGGAGGTCGTAGCTGAAGGCGCCCTCAGGGTCCTGCCCGACGTACCCGAGGCCGTCGTCCACCTCCAGCGACCCGATCAGGCCGAGGCCGTGGCCGAGTTCGTGGAGGACGACCGTGTAGAGGTCGTAGAGCCCGGTCGGTGCCGGCCCGGGGCCGAAGTGCCAGTCGTCGAAGTCGCTGTTGAACGAAGCCTCGATGTCGGCCGCGTCCCCGTTGAGGTCGTCGCCCGAGAGCGCGTCGGCCAGGGCTGCGGGGTACCACACGTCACGCGTCGGCGCGGCGGGAAAGTTGCGGTATAGGAAGGGCCCCGCGGAGCCGAGCGTGGTCGCCGACAGCGAGGTCCAGCTGGCCGACACACGCACGGTCTGCGAGGAGCGGATCCGGCACGACCACGTGTCGACGGCGGCCTGGAACGCCTCCTCGGCCTCGGCGGGGAAGCCGTCGTAGGTGACCTCGAAGCGAGCGCCTTCCGTGGCGGGGTTGCAGTCCGGTGCAGCGGGTCGCGCGACGCGAGCGCCGACGCCCGAAGCCGACAGCGCGGACACGGGCAGGTGGCACACGGTGGGCGCCACGCGGCCCTCCGTTTGCGCCTGGACGGACGTCGAGACGAGAAGCCCCAGCAGGAGCAGCGGCAGACTCCTCATCGGACGACGGTCAACGGCAGCGCCCGTACGGCGCCCTCGGACTCGACCACGACCCGGTACACGCCCGAGGCGGTGGCTCCCGGCACGACGCGGACCTCCACCTCGGCGGAGGCGGGGCCGTCCAGCAGCGTGGCGACCTCGCGGCCGAGCGCGTCCACGAGCGTCACGCGGAGGTCTCCGGCGGCAGGGCGGGCGACGCGAACCGTCGTGGCGCCGCGGAACGGGTTCGGCCCGGCCAGCGAGACGACGAAGGCGGAGGCGTCCGGCCCGACCTCCTCGGCCACGGTCAGGTCGAGGCACCCTTCCCCGAGCGTCCAGCCGATGTCGGCCATGTAGGCGCAGGTGAGGTCGCCGACATCCTGATATGCCTCGCCGGGCGCGACCCTGGGCGTCATCAGCGCCGTCGAGGTGCCGCGGGGATAGGCGAACTCGTCCCAGTGCGAGTAGGACGATCCGGTCACGAACGGCGATGGCGCCGAAAGTCGGCCCCGGTCTCCGAGAAGGCGCACGACCTCCGGGCTGTCCAGGTACAGTCCCCCGTTCTGAAACAGTGAGCCGAGGGCGTTGGATGGGTTGCCATACAAACCCGTGTTCAGGATCGACCGCCCTTGTGTGTCCTCCACCAGCCGGTCGTAAATGAACGGGAGGTTGTAGAAGGTGCCGTCGATGTAGCCCCAGCACCCCTGTCCCGACGTGCCGGTGCACTCATCCGATCCGGACCCATTGTCGTAGCTGCCCGACCCGATGAGCCCGAGCCCGTGCCCGAGTTCGTGGAGCACCACTGTCGCGAAATCGAACTGGCCCGTGGGCGGGTTGCCGTCCAGCCCGAAGTACCAGTCGGTCCGTGTACTGCTGAACTGGGCGACGATGTCGTAGAAGAAGTCGCCAGGTTCGGGATTGAGGTCGCGCCCGGCACGCGCATCCGCGAGAGCGAACGGGTAAAACGTGTTGGTTCGGGGCAGTCCCGGCGTGTTGCCGGTCAGGTTGGGACCGGCGCTGCCCAACGTCGTGGCCCCCAGTGCGGCGAACTCGGCGTCGATGCGGATCGGGACCGAGGACACGATGCTGGTCGACCAGATGTCGACCGCGCGCTGAAACGCGGCCTGCGCCTGTGCGGTGAAGCCCGAGTAGTCGACCTGGAACGTCGCCGTCCCGCGGGTGACGACGGTCGTGACCTCCGCGTCGGCCGAGAGCACCGACGTGTGCACGTCCTGGATGGGGCCGCTCACCGCCATCCCGTCCTGGGCGTAGAGCGTGCAGGCCGTGCTGTGGAGGTGGAGCACCGGCTGCGCAGCGAGGGCGGGCGCCGTCAGGGCAGCACCGAGGAGGAGGAGAAATCGCATCATCGTGGTGGGCGTGCGGGGGCGTCAGCGGCCAATGCGTTCGAGGGCGGCGCGGGTGCGCTGCTCCAGCGACTTGTGGTAGTCGAACTCGGCCTCGTTCTGAAGCACCTCGCGGTAGCGCGCCTCGGCGGCGTCGAGGGCGCCCGTGGCCTCGTGCACCTCGCCGATGTGGTAGACCGACCACGGCCCCCACTTGGCGAGCGGGTCGCCGGGGCTGTCGGCGGCGAGTCGGAAGTGGCGGATGGCGTCGTCCCAGTTTTCCTGGGCCTGGCGTGCGCGGCCGGTGCGGTACGCGGCCTCGGCGCGGGCTACGGCTGGCAACCCGGCGCCCGTCACGATGGTCTGCAGCACGCGGACCGCCTCGTCGTAGTCGCCCGCGTCGTAGGCCGCCCCGCCGATGAGCAGCGCGCGGTCAGCGGCCGTCATCGGCGCCTCCAGCCGCCGCTGGGCCTCGCGTTCGGCCGAGAGGTCGGAGTCGTAGTCGCGGTTGGCGCGGACGCGGCGGTAGAGCGACTCCGCGCGTCGGCGGTCGCCGGTCAGCTCGTAGGCCAGCCCGGCGTGGAGCGTGGTCTGGGCGACGAGGGCTCGGCCCCGGAAGGAGCGCGCGTAGTCCTCCAGCATCGGCGCGGCTTCCTCGAAGCGCCGCTCGCGAAAGAGGGCCAGCCCGAGGTGGGCTTCGAGGAACGGCACCTCGGCGACGCCGTCCGCCGCCTGGGCGACGAGGGCGCGACGCAGCGCGTCCTCCGCCTCGGCGGCGCGGCGGTCGAGGAGCAAGTGGTAGCCGGCGAGGTAGCCGAGGACCGGCGAGGCGGGCCGGTCCTCCGCCAGCGCGACGAGGCGGTCGACCGACCCCGCCCGGCGCTCGTTGAGCGTCGCGTCGGCGATGGCGAACGCTACGATGGCGTCCACCGCCAGCATCCCGTCAGCGTCGGCGGCGGCCTCCAGCTTGGCGAGGCCGCCGGGCACGTCGCCGCGGAACCCGAACAGGCGGGCGAGCCACCGGTACGAGCGCGGCACCGAGCCCGCGGCCACTTCGCAGACGCCCTGCCCGAAGAGCGCGTCGGGCGAGCCGAGGTCGCGGAAGCGTCCGCACGCCTCCCGGAGCGCGTTGCCCGCCCGCGCGTACCTCTCCTGGCGGCCGAACATCAACGCCCGGTGCAGCTTGGCCGTGGCGACGGCCAGCCGCGCGCCCGGCACGTCGCCCATCGCCTCCGCGACCGCCGTCAGCGAGTCGTTGAGGACGTAGAAGCGGTCGAACGCGGCGTCCTCCTCCGTCACGAAGGCCGACCACAGGGCGACGCTCTCCAGCCCGTAGGCCGCCGCGGGCGAGGTCGGCTCCAGGGCGCCTAGGGCGCGGAAGCCCGCCTCGGCGTCGGCGAGGCGAAAGTCGAGGCCGTCCGCGTAGGCCGCCGCGTACTGCGCCGCGCCCGCGTCGGTGGTCAGTCCGAGGGCCGCCCGCGCCGGCGCGCTCAGCACTGGGTCCGCCCCGCCGCCCGGCGACGGCTGGGCCGAAGCGGCGAGGGCGACGAGGGTCAGGAGCAGCGACAGGGCTCGGATCATGCGGCCACGACCAGGCGGTCGCTCTCTTCGGACAGGTTCACCGGGCCGAGTTGGCCCTCTGAGGACGCCACGATGCTCGCGACCGTCGCATCGCCGGTGACGTTGGTCACGGTCCGGCACATGTCCAGGATGCGGTCGACGCCCAGGATGAGCGCGATGCCCGCCGTCGGCACTTGTACCGATTCGAGGATGATGACCAGCATGATGATGCCTGCGCCCGGCACGGCGGCCGTCCCGATGGACGCCAGCACGGCCGTCAGCACGATGGTGACCTGCGCGCCGAGGCCGAGGTCGAGGCCGAAGGCCTGCGCGATGAAGAGCGTCGCGACGGCCTGGTAGAGCGCCGTCCCGTCCATGTTGATCGTCGCGCCGAGCGGCAGCACGAAGCTGGACACCTCCTCGCTCACGCCGAGCTTCTCCTCACACCGCTCCATCGTCACGGGCAGGGTCGCGCCGGACGAGGAGGTCGAGAACGCCACCAGCTGCGCCGGCGCGATGCCCTGAAAGAAGTCCTTGACGCCCATCGGCGTGAACATCTTCAGGAGGGTCGGATACACGAGCACGGTCTGGATCAGCAGCGCCACGAGCACCACCCCCATGTACCAGCTCAGCCCGGCGAGCAGCTCCAGGATGCGGCTCGGGTCGTCGCCTGCGGTCGCCACGATGGTGTCGGCGAGGAGCGCGAACACGCCGATGGGGGCCAGCAGCATCACGATGTCGACCAGCTTGATGACGACGTCGTTGAGCCCCTCGAAGAACGCCAGCACGGGCGCCCCCTTCTCCTTCGGGATCTGGACGAGACCGATGCCGAACAGGATCGCGATCACGACCACCTGAAGCATGCTCCCGTTGTTGGAGAACGATGCGAAGGCGTTGTCGGAGACAGCATCGACGAGGAACTGGAGCGGCCCGCGGTCGGCGACGGTCGCGGCCGTCTCGGTCCTCGCCGTCGCGTCATTGCCGAACGCCTCCACGAGCCCGTCCCGCAGTTCGGGCGAGAAGGCGTCCCCGGGCCGGACCAGGTCGGCCAGCAGCACGCCGATGGTCACGGCGATGGCCGTCGTGACGAGGTAGATGCCGATCGTCTTGCCGCCGATGCGGGACAGCTTGCGCAGATCGGCGAGGCTCGCGACGCCGGTGATGAGGCTCGCCAGCACCAGCGGCACCGCGATCAGCTTCAGTGCCGTGATGAAGATGGTGCCGAACGGCTTGACCCAGTTCGTCACGAACGGCCCCCACCCCTGGATGGCCGCGAGGATGCCGAAGGCGAGCCCGAGCAACAGCCCGAGGATGATCTGCCAGTGGAGCTTCCGGTACCAGGCCATGCGTGCGTGTGGGAGGAGTCGGCCAAGCTACGGCCGGAGTCCGGTGCGCCTCCAACGAGGGCGCCCCGTCGTCCGTGCCCGCTCGCGCCCCGGTACGGGGTTGTGCCCCGAGGAACGGGTGGAGAGACCGAGGGGCGGAGGAGGCGAGCGCGGTCATTCCTTTGGCTAGCCTATCGTCTGGCCTTCCCCTACCCCAGCCACCCCCACGCCACCCACCCGCCCAGGGCCGCGGACACGGTGCAGACCGCGTTCACTCCGTCGTTGTCCAGCCAGCGGACGCCCACGGCGAGCGGCAGCGCGGCCCCGTCCACCTCGGACCGCTCGGTGAGCGAGCCGTCCGGCAGCCGGTAGCGCGCCTGCAGCGTCGCACCCAGGAGCGAGTCCAGCACGGCGGCCCCCACCCCGACGCCGACCAGCACCGCTCCGCTCCCGATCCCGACCGCCGGCGAGAGCCAGACGGCCGGGAGCACCACCGAGGCGGCCCCGGCCACGACGCCCAGCGTCCCCGCCAGCGACATCCCGCCCGACGTGCCCGGCGCGACCCGCGACCCGATGCCCAGCCGACGCGTCTGCCCTCCGGCCCACGTGCCGATCTCGGTGCCCCACGTGTCCGCCGCCGCCGCCGCGAAGCTGGCTACGAAGACCCAGTACCAGACCTCGGACGGGACGAACACCGTCATCGCGAGCGCGGCCAGACCGGCCCCGCCGTTGGCCATCACCTGCGCCACGTCGCGTCGGCTCCCCTTCTGCGTCGCCGCCGCTGCCCGCGCCTTGCGCGACCGGCCCACACGGGACCATGCGCTCGACAGGACGAAGAACGAGAGCGCGGGAGCCGCCCACGCCATCCCGCCGAGCGCGACCAGCGCCCAGGCCAGCAGTGCGCCCGCCAGCGCGCCGGAGAGATCCAGCGCTCCCACTCGCCACGTCGCCCAGGCGAACCCCGAGGCGGCGGCGAGCGCGCCCCAGCCGACCGTCGCATCGGGCCCGCCCTCCCACCACACGAGCGCGACGAGCGCGGCCAGCACGATCCACAGGTTGTCCCACCCCGACCTGCCCAGCGCCTCGGCGAGGGTCGCGAGCACGGCTACGCTGGCGGCGGCCAGGACCACGGAGGCGGGCGCTCCCAGGCCGACCGTGAGCAGCCAGCTCGACACGACCCCGAATGCAATAACGGCAAACGCGAGCGAGCCGGCGACCGACTTCTCGGCCTCGCCGACCCGGTAGCGTCCTGGCTGCCGCATCCGCGTGCCCACCCACGACGCGGCGGGGTCGGCCAGCGCGAGCACCGCGAAGGCTACCTGCATCGCCCAGACGTGCGTCCCGAGCGGGCCCCAGCACAGCACCAGCGCCGCGAGCAGGGCCAGCGGAAACACGACCGTTCCCCACGACCGCCGCGAGATCCCGTGCACGCCCGGCAGCCACCCGCGCCCGTTCGCGACCGCGTTGCCTGCCACGAACACGACGGCCAGCAGCGCGACGCCCCGCGGCCGGTCGAACCAGAACGGCGCCGCCGCCGTCGACAGCCCGACCAGCATGTGGACCACCCGTCGGGTCGACTCGCTCCGCCACCCGATGCGGCGGAGCCCCTCCCCCACGCCCACCGAGGCGAGCAGCAACGCCCCGAACGCGCCGACTGCCTCGACCTCGGTCATGGCGCGGACGCAGAAAACGGGCAGAGCGCCTCGGTGCGAGACCCTCTGCCCGTCGCCTGGTCTTTGTGCCCCACGCCCCTAGCGGGGGATGTTGAGCAGCAGCGAGAAGCGGAGCTGGTCGGCCAGCGGCGAGTTCTCCTGGAGGGCGTAGATGTATGAGATGTCGACGCCGACGAGGCTGTAGCGGAGACCCGTCCCGAAGGTCAGGAACTGGCGGTTGCCGTTGGCCGGGTCCTCGTAGAAGTAGCCCGTCCGCAGCGCGAAGAGGTCGTTGTACCAGTACTCCAGGCCCGTGCCGAGCGTGAGCGACCGAAGCCCACTCACCTCACGGCATTCGGCATCCACGTTCTCGGACCCGTCGGCCTCGAAGCAGCTCTCGCCGGAGTTGGTGCTCGTCTTGACGAGGCGCGACTGCCAGGAGGTAAACAGCGCCTCGTAGAAGGGGTCGTAATCGCCCGTCGCGGGGTCCTTGTTGACGATGATCTTGTTCAGGTCGAGCGCGACGAGGACGCGGTTGAAGTCGTCCAGTTGCGTGTCGAGCGCGAGCCCGAACCGCAGCGTCGTCGGGATGGCATCCGGCTGGCCGACCAGGATCGAGTCCTCCGGGGTCGACTGGACGTAGGAGATGCCGGGGCCCATGTTGGCGAGGTTGACCGCGAACGTCGGCCGCGAGGACTGGCCGAGGCCGAGCTCCGGGCCCTGGTACTTGACGCCCAGGTCGACGCCTACCGAGGTGCCCGCCGAGGTCGGGTTGTTGCCGATGTCCCGGCCGCCGGTGAGGTTGGAGTAGATCAGCCGCGCGCCGGTCCCGACGGACAGGTTCTCGGTGACCGGGTAGCCATAGCTCAGCCCAAGCGCGAACTCGTAGGACGAGAACGTGCCCAGTTCGATGCCCTGCTCATCGGTAGCCGTCTGGGTGCCGAGGTCGAAGTAGGTCAGGTGCCCGCCGAGCGTGCCCGCCGACCCGAGGCCGTGCTTGGCCGAGAGGTGCTCGTAGCTCAGGTTGGCGCCGAGGGCCGGAAGCCAGGGGGCGTGGGTGAAGGACACCTCGGTGCCCTCCTGCCCGGCGAGGCCCGCCGGGTTCCAGAATGGGGCGTAGGCATTGTCTGCTACGGCGACGCCCGCCATTCCCATGCCCGAGGCCCGGCTGTCGGGCTCGATCTGGAGAAACGGGACGGCCGTCGTCAGGACGATCTCTTCGGGCGCCTGCTGGGCGATGGCCGGGACCGCGACGAGCGCGAGCGAGGCGAGGAGAAGGAAACGGGTCATCGGAGTCGGTGGGAGAAGTCGGGGGGAAGGGGTGGCCCGAGGGCCAAGCTAGCGGATCACGGCCAGCCGCTCGACGCGTTCGGCGACGCGCGTGCCGCCGGCCGGGTCGGGCACCTCCATGCGGAGGCGGACGAGGTAGACGCCAGAGCCGAGGCGGTCGAGGTCCTCGTCGAGGCCGTCCCAGGGAATCTGGATCGTCCGGTCGGAGAGGAAGCCGCCGGGCAACGCCTCGGCGCCGTCGATGGTGCGGATGGGCCGGCCAGCCAGCGAATAGATGCGGAGCTGCACGCTCGCAGGCGTGCCGACGGGCTGGTTGTGCTCGACGAAGAAGCGTGACGGCCCGGCCGTCGGGTTGGGGTACGGGAGCACGCTGCGCACCACGAGCCCCTCATCCACGACCACGAACGAGACGGTCGCGGTGGAGGCGTTGTTGAGCGCATCCCACGCGGTCAGCGTGGCCGTGTGCTCGCCGGGCGCCAGCGCCTCGCCCCCGTTGAGGGCGGCCAGCGGCACGCGGACGGTGCCCGAGCGGTACGTGTCGAGGTCCCCCTCGTAGAAACGGCCCACGTCCACCGCCTTCGCGGCGTCACCGTCGACGGTGACCAGGAGTTCGTGGCCCACACCCGCGCCGACCGTGTTGAGGCCGCTCGCGTCCGTCAGCCGCGCCACGAGGACGCCCTGGGGCGAGGTCGGGCCGCCGTCGACGAAGGTGGAGTCGTTGAGGAAGAGCGCGATCTCGGGCCCGGAGCTGTCCGACGGCCGCGCCGAGGCCGTCGTGGCCACAGTCGCCTCGGTGGACTGGCCGACGCCGTCGGTGCCGTTCTCGCCGAGCGCGTACGCCACGACGCGAGCCGAGAGGCCCGAGTAGGAAACGTCCTGCGGCACGAGGAACGTGGTCGAGAACCGGCCGCCGGCCACGGAGGCCCGGCCGGAGAAGAGCCGGTCCACGCGCGACGTGTAGTCGCCCAGGAAGTCGTCGTCTGGTCCATCGGTGTAGCAGCAGGCGTCCTCGGGCAGTTCGACCAGCCGCTCGGCGTCGAACACCGAGATGCCGACTTCGCCCCGGTAGGTGGGGTCGGGCTGACCGTCGAGACCGAGCACCTGACCCGAGATGGTCGCCTCGGCGAAGGCCTCGAAGCGGTCGGGCACGTCCAGCGTGATGCCGCGCTCGGGCAGGCCGAGGCGCATGGCCGGGTCGCCGAGGAGGTTGAACTTGCGGTTGTTGCGCCCGGCGCCGATGGCCGTGTTCTTGGTCCGGTAGAGCGCGTCGCCGAGGCGGGCGGGGCGGCCGTCAGGCTCGCGGCGCAGCATCTGGTCGGTCAGTTCCAGGTTGAGGCCGAAGTTGAGCGCGCTGCCGGGGTTGCTGGACGTGTAGACCAGCCGCACGGTCGTCAGCATGGCGACGCCGCCGCCGCCGGAGCGCAGCAGGATTTGCTCGGCGAGGCTCTGCTCGTGGGCGATGTCGAACTTGCCGAACGAGCACGTCGCGGTCACGAAGACGGGCAGGCGGTCGGCGTTGTCGAGCGACGCCACGATGTCGGGCGTCATGTAGTCCTCGTCGCCGAGCCCTTCGGGACCGCCGTGGCCGCTGTAGTTCCAGACCAGCGTGCCCTCGTTGATCGACGCCCGGATGTCCTCCGAGACCTGCGGGCGGACGCGCCCGCGCGCCGTGATGACGCTCGGGTAGGCTGGCCCGTAGATCTTGCGTAGCGTCACCGTCGGGTCGACCGCCTCGGCGAGGTTCGCCGTCTCGTCGGCGTTGAGGACGTGGAGGTCGCGGTCCCAGCTCCGCGGGTACTGGTCGTCGGCGACGAACGTGAACTGAGTGCGCCAGTCGCCGCGCGTGGCGGGGCTCTCGTAGCGGATGATCTTGTCCACGACCGTGGCGGCATCGCTGGCCGTCCGCGACGGGATGCGCCCGATGGCGATGTCGACGCGGTCCAGTTCGCTGGACGTGTACTCCCACTCCCCCTCGTCGTCGCCCAGCAGGCCGAAGTAGTCGTCGGAGGTGTACGAGTTGGTCCGCGAGATCATGTTCTCGGTCTCGAACGGCGGGATGAAGCTGACGCCCGGGCGCTCGGGATTGGAGGCCGCCAGGTTCGGGATCCTCCGGAAGTTGTAGTGCCCATCGCCGAACAGGAGCAGGTATCGCGGAAGCTCATCGGCCGGGGCGCGGTCGTAGAGGAACTTCATGAAGTCGCGCACAGCGCGCATGTCTCCCGTCCCGCCTGCGAACTCGTTGTTGACCTGCTCGATGGTCACCACGAGCGGCGTCAGGCCATCGGCCTGCCGATGCGCCGCCAGGCGGTCGGCGGAGGCGCGGAAGTCGGGGTGCGTGACCACGACGTAGTCGGGGCGGCTCGCCAGGCCGTGGAGGTTCTGGTTGGGGACCGCGCGCGCGCCGGACGCCGTCCCCCCCGGCATGCGGATGTGCGCCCCGGTGGGGTCGAAGGCCACGATCTCTCGCGGACGGTCGGCCTCGGCAGCGACCTGGACGCGGTAGCTCGCCCCCTCCGCACGCACCCCGAGGCGGCGGATGGTGCCGGGCTCGGTCACGTCCCAGACCTGCGGCTCGGACGCGAACCCGCGCACGGCGACCTCGAAGCGGCCCGCCTCGCCGCCCGGCGTCGGGAAGGACAGGAAGCCATCGGCATTCCCCACGGCCGGACGGCGCACCACGGCCTCAACCCAGTCGAGCCACGCGCGGGCACCCTGGTACCCGCCCACGACGCGGAACGCCACGCCGAGGCCGCTGCCCAGCGTCGTCTCGGCACGGAGCACGTCCGGGCTGGCCAGGTTGCCTGTGCTGGCGCCCGAGGTGGAGACGGCCGAGGGCCGGACGGTAGCGAGGGTCTGGCCGTTCTTGAGCATCGCGATCGACACGGACGGACTGGCCTGCGCCGCCACACGCGCCCGGTAGCTCACAGGCGCCGCGCTCGCGGCGCCCACGGGGGACACGGCGAGCACCGAGAGGGTGCTGCCGCTCATGTCGAGCGACTGTCCGAACCAGTCGAGGCCCGACCCGCTGCCGTCGCGCTCGATGTTGGCCTGGTCCACCTCGGCGAACCGCCGGTCCTCGATCTGGGCGACGACCGTCGCGTCGGGCCAGTCGGGGAATGCCCCGCCTCCGATCCGCTGCGGCGTCGGGGCGTCGAGGCGGAGGAAGTAAAACGATGCCTCGGAGAACGGGCTGATGTCGTGGCTCCACTCTCCGCCCGAAGAACTCGGCACCCAGTCCCACCACTGCGGGCCCTCCGCGTAGAACAGCAACGCATCGCCCTGGACGAGCGACGGCACCTCCAGGAGGTCCGCGGGGCGCGGGGTAGCGTTGACGGCCGGGAGAACGCGCCCCCCGGTGCCGTAGACGGCGACCGAGCCCATCGAGACGCCCTCGACCCCGAGCGAGTCGCGCAGGAACGCGGCGTCGATGCGATAGACGCCGCTCTCGCGGATCGGGACCTTGACCCACCGCCCGTCGGCCAGGACGCTGCGGTCGACGGCGAGGTGGGGGTTCACGTCGCCCCGCGCGGCCAGCCGAGCCGCCACCGGCGGCCTGGGGACGCGCACGACCACGCGCCGCGCGCGGATCAGCCGCCCCTCCTCGACCCGCAGCAGGCGGATCGCCAGACTCCCGACCAGCTCGCGCCGACGCTCACCGACACCGATCACCTCGGCGGAGGCCCCGGCGAACGCGTCCGCGCCCTCGATCGGCGGCAGCGCCACCTCGTCGCCCTCGAAGGCCAGCACCGTCACCGATGGCGGCACGGCCGAGGCGAGCGAGAGTTCGTGCGAGACCACCGGCCGTCCGCCCACCGCCAGGCCCACGAGCGTGGCGAGGTCGCCCCCGCTTCGCTCGACCGCCTCAGCCAGTGGCGTCCGCCACGCGGCCGTCATCTCGACCGTGACCGTGGTCGGCGTCTCCTCGATGACCCGCAGGACGGGCCGTTGAGGGACCGTCTCAGCGTAGCGGACAGGCACTTGCGCCTCCGCGGTACCGAGGGTCCACCCCATGAAGAGGGTGCAGACGAATGCGAGACGCGACATGGAGAGCGTGCGGTCGGCGATGCCGAAGGAGCCTGGGGAGCGCAGTCACTCTGCGCGGGCGTAGCACGAACTCTCGATACGCGTCGGGGGGATGGACGGCAAGAAGATACCGGCGCCTCGGAAGCCAGAGCAAGGTGCGCCGGGGTGCCCTCTGCCTCCACCTACGCGCAGGTGCGGGATCGTCCGACGAGACCGTCAAACCGCTCTTCCAGACCCCACCCCCAGCGAACGAAGTTCTCGTGCAGCCCCGTCCCACACAGAGGTGCCCGCCTCGGCACAGCGGCCGAGGCGGGCACGGGCGGTGTCCAGCCGCCGGAAAGCCGAGGGGCGCTAGCTGTTGATGTTGCGGTGGATCGCCTGCCGCGTCAGCCCGATGCGCTCGCCGAGCTGGCTCCGGTTGTCGATGCCGGGGATGCCGACGAAGCCGTTCACGAGGCTCGTCAGGTATTCCTGCCGGAGGCGGTTGATCGGGATGGGCCCGAGGATCTTGGCGATGTCGAGTTCGGCCAGCTCGCGCTGTGCCGCGGCGGCATCCTCGTCGACGCGTTCGAGGAGCGAGGGCCAGACGGGGACCTGATCGAGCGTGGCGCGCGCCTGCTGGTAGTACTCCAGCGCGAGGCCGTAGAACTTGAAGTCGTAGTGGTAAATCTGCGCGAGCTGATGGAGCGCAAGCCCCTGCTCGGCAACGAGTTCGTTGCGAGTGGCGAGTTCGTGCGCCTTCTGAAGTGCCTCTTCACCCTGGTGGTGCTTGCCCACCTTGACGAGCGCGAATCCTTTCAGGGTGAGGGCCTTCGGGATGTACTCCACGAGACCATTGCGGCGGCTCAGATTGTAGACCCGCATGCAGACCTCGATGCCCTGCTCGTACGACCCCTGCGCCATGAGCGCGGTCGCCTTTTCGAGCAACGCGGCGATCTCCCAGGTCCGGCTCCCGAGGCGGCGCGCTTCCTCGCGGACGCGGTCGAAGTACTGCAGGGCGGCAGCGACGCTCATCAGCCGGTGGCGCATGAGCCACCCGAGGCGATAGTCCAGCACGATCGTCTGGTAGGCGTCTTGCGGGTCGATCAGGGCTAGTTCGGTCTTCGACCGCTCGACCGGCGCGTCCCGGAGGCAGCGCACGGCCTGGAGTTGGACGTGGGTCTGCAGCGTAGGCCCGAGCCGCATCTTCAGGAGCTCGTTGAACTCCAGGTAGGCGTCGTACACGCGGGCATTCTCGAGGTGGTCGAGGGCGCGCGTCCATCGCTCCTGGACAGCCGAGGGCTGGCTGCTGAGCGCATCGGTCACGCGGTCGGCGTGCTCGCGCTCGTGGGCCGGGATCATCGGGGCAGACGGCATGGTGGAAAGGCTTGAGGAAGGCGATGGCGCCGTGACCCAACAGATATCGTCCCGACGGCAGTCGCCTTAAGCCTGTCTTCGGGCACATCTGCTTTCCTTCGACGCCCCCTCGTGGTCAGTTTGGCGCCGCGCGAGCCGCTTATCTCGCAACAGGATCGCCCCACGGCGGTCATGCTCCCTCCGACCTTCGCGTTCTTCTCGAAGGAGACCGTCCCTTAGGCGCTGTCGCGCGCTCGGTCTATGCGGGCCCGGAGGGCGGCCACGTCGGAGAACAGGCCCTCAAGCCGGGTGGCCGCCTCGGCGATGGACTGGAGCGCCTCGACCACCATCTCGTCCGCCGCCGTCGCGCGGGCCATCTCGAGTCCCAGTTGGGCGTTCCCCGAGATTACCGCCAGCGGGTTGTTCAGCGCATGCGCGACCCGGCTCAGTTCCCCAGCCACCTCGTCCAGCGCTGCTTGCGAATCCCCAGGAGGCGTCGCCCCGGTGGCCCCACTCAACCGGTCCGGCAGGTCGTCGAGCGCGGGGAGAGCGTGGATCGGGGTGGACAGTCCGAGCACATCGCGCAGGGCCATGATCGCCTCCCCCCCTTCCACGTCCGGCCCGAGGTAGACCGCGTCGAAGGCGGTCCCGGCGAGGTAGGCGCGGGCGTCCCGCGCCGTCGCTGCAGGGGTCACGGTGGCCGCGATGTCGGGGCGGGACGAAAGCCAGGCCTCGGCGTTCGGGTGGACGAGCAGAACGATGGACACGGTCGAGGGTGCGATTCTCAGGCCCTACGCCGGATGCATCGGCCGGGTCCCCCGTCCGCCCCACAGACGCCACAAACACGTGACAAGGCGCGGTTTCGACACCCTCCGGTGTGCTCCGCTCTCCCCGACTATACGCCGAGGCGGGCCCCCCGTGGCAGGCTGTCCCCGCTGGCCCCTGGCAGGTCCACGTAGGCCGGGATCTCGACCCCGATGAGCGTTCGCAAGTCCGACCGCCCCCCCATGTCGGCGTCGACGCGCTGCCAGATGAACTGCCGCGTGCGGGTCTGTCCGTCACGGCCGACGACGCCGTGCCGACCGAAGAAGGGAGACTGAGAGGGGCTCCAGAACCACTGCGTGAACGCGGTCCGCTCAGTCGGGCTGAGGCCGAGCACGTCCGTGGCTGCGGCGAAGTGGGAGACGCTGGCGATGGCGCGTCCGGTGAGCCCTTCCGCGGCGCCGCTCCAGCGACTGGTCGCGCCGCCTGCATCGAACGACGCGATCACGACGCCCGAGGCGTCCAGGATTCGCTTCAGGGTCTGTTGGCCCGCCGAGAGTTGGTGGACGCGCTGGTCGACCATCAGGTCGAGCGTGTCGGTGAAGGCCGAGACGCGGCGTTCGAGCTGCTTCTCGTGCGCCTGGTCGGTGGCCTGAAACAGGACCATCGAACGGCCATTGAGCTCGAACCCCCGGAGCGAGACCTCGACGGGACGCGTTTCGTCGTCGCGGCTGATGAGGGCGTACTCGATGCCCGTGATCGCGCTCCCCTCCTTGAGCGAGCGCTGCGCGAGTTCCATCAGGGGGAGGACCGGGAACGTCTCGTTCAGGGCCTCGGCGCGCCCGCCGCGGACGGCGGCGATGGGGAGCCCGGTGGCAGCGTAGAAGGCAGGGTTGGCGTCGACGATCTCGCCATCGAGCGTGCACAGGAGGACGTAGTGCGGGTTGATCTGGTAGAGCGCGGCGATGTGCTCCTTGGTGTCGCGCGCCTCACGGCCGAGTTGCTGGAACCGTGTCGTGACCGGACGGAAGGCTTCCGCCAGCGGGCCCAACCAGACCCCCGCGTGCCGCAACAGCGCGTCGCCATCGGCATCGCCCTGGGCCACGCGCTCGCCGAGGAGCGCCAGCTGATGGGCGGTGCGCGGCCCCGTGTACCAGGTCATCACGACGAACACGCCCACGAGGAAGCCCCACAGCGACGCCGTGGCGAGGACGGACTGGAGCACCGTCCCGTCGGGCAGGGCGTCGGGAACGGGCGCGACGGCCACCAGACGCCCGCCACCGGCGAGGTCGGCGGCCGCGAGGCCGTAGGCGACCCCGGCCACGTCGGCGACCGGATCGAGGCCTTCGAGGGACGCCACGGTCGCGCCCCAGTCGGCCGCCTCGGCGAGCGCGGCGTCGGTGGTGGCGACGAGCCGGCCCGAGGGGCCGTACACCATGAGCGCGTCCGCGTCCGGGTCGGCAAAGCGGTTCAGGGATGCCTGGACGCCGTCCCCGCCGAGGCCGCGGCTGACCGTGTGCGCCCGCGCGCCGAGCTGATCGACGAGCGCGCGGGTCGTGAGCGAGGCGACGCTGCTCAGATGCAGCATGGCCCCGGCGACGGCGATCACCGTCACGACGAGAAGCCCGAAGATGGCGGCGCGGACGGCCGGCGTCGGGGAAAGCATGGAGGCGGGGTGCGCCGAGAGCGCGCCGGGGACGTCGCGCATGGCGACAGGTCGGGACAGGGGTATCGGTCCCCCGTGCGCCGACTAAACCCCGGGGGCGTCCGGCAGGCCCTCGCGCTCGTCGTCGGTGCGGAACCCCTTCTCCGTCTCGACCACGCGTGCGGACGCGATCGTCGGGTCGTGCTCGAACACGAGCCGCCACGTCTCGCTCGCAGCCCGCGTCAACAGCCGGTCCTTCTCCTTGATCGTCTCCAGCGGCTCCACGTCATAGGCCATGCCCCACAGCAGCGGGACGTGCGCCGCCGTGGGCACGAGGTCGGCCGCGTAGAACAGCGACCGGTCGCCGTCGTGGATGCGAGGGAGTTGCTGCGCGCGCGTGTGGCCGTCGACGATGTGCAGCTCGACGTTCTCAAAGGGTGAGGCGGTCGAGTCGAGCAGGACGAGCCTCCCGGAGGCCTCCAGCGGATCAAGGTTGTCGGGCAGGAACGACGCGGCCTCGCGCTGGCTCTCGTGGGCCCAGGCCCAGTGGTCGGCCTGCACGTAGTAGGCCGCCTCGGGGAAGGTGAGGACCAGGCCGCCGCCGGGCGTGCGGCGCGTGGCCCCGCCCGCGTGGTCGAAGTGGAGGTGCGTCAGGAGCACATCGGTGACCTCCTCCGGAGTGACGCCGAGGCGCTCGAGGGAGCCCACCAGCGTCGAGTGCGCATGGTCGACGCCGTAGATGTCCTCGAACTTGGCATCGGCCTTGTGCCCCAGGCCGGTGTCGACCAGGATGGTGCGCCCGTGGCCGCGGAGCAGCAGGCACCGCATGGCGAGCGGGATCCGGTTTCGGTCGTCCGGCGGGATGCGACGCGCCCACAGCGGACGCGGGACGATGCCGAACATGGCGCCGCCGTCGAGGCGAAGCCGCCCGGCTTCGATGAGGTCGATCTGGTAGCCGCCGAGGGTCATGGGGTCAGAGGTGTGGGTCTCACGTCCAGACGAAGGAGCGATGCGTACTGTTCACGGCCTCGGCCTCCTCACTCCAGCGGCTCCTCACCGGTCACCGACTCCGGCTCGCCCTCGCGCCAGGTGTTGAACTTGTCGACCAGCGCGGCCTGCATGCCGGGCGTCGCGGTCCGGACGAGAGACCAGACTTCAGGGGCGAGCGCCTCGACCGGACCGTAGAGGAGCGACGCGTCGCGGTCGGCGGGGTCGACCAGGACCGGCCCGCCGCCAGGGATCGGGGCGTAGGACGACGCCAGGAGGGTCACGCTCAGCCCGAACGCAGCGCGGAGCGCGCCGAGGCCGCCGCCCGCTGCCGTGTCGAGCGCGCCGAGCTTGATCGCCTCCAACGTCTTCCGCAGGACGTGGGCTGCGACCGTGAGCGCGGCCAGCACCGCCCCGAACACGACGATGAACCCGAGCACCGGCGCCGTCCGGGCGCTGACGCCCAGGCTGGCAGCCACGACGTCGCCCACCGGCGCCATCAACGCGGTCGCGGCCACGAACCCGAGCACCCAGCCGACGGTCCCGACCGCCTGCATCAGCGCGCCCGTCCGCAGCCCCCGCCAGAGGCCGAAGGCGAGGACGAGCCCCAGCACGACATCGAGACCGCTCATCCCGCGCCCAGGGCCGCCTTCACGGCCGCCTGCACGCGCCCGCCCTCGGCGACGCCCTTGAGCTGGCCCATGGCCGGTCCCATCACTTTGCCCATGTCCTTCATCGAAGTCGCCCCGGTGCGCGCCACGACGGCGTCTACGACGGCGCGGATCTCCTCGTCGGTCGCCTGCGCAGGGAGATAGGCCTCGATGACAGCCAGCTCGGCGGCCTCGTGCGCCGCGAGATCGTCCCGGCCCGCCACCTCGAACTGGGCGATCGAGTCGCGCCGCTGCTTGGCCTGCTTGGCGATGATGGCGAGGACGTCGTCTTCCGTGGCGACGCCGGTTCCCGCCTTCTCCTTCTCCGTGATGGCGGTCCGGATCATCCGGATGGCGGAGAGGCGGACCTTGTCCTTCTCCCGCATGGCGTCCTTGAGATCGGCGGTGAGGGTGTCTTTCAGCATGGGGGTAGAGGCGGGTTCCGGGTTCCGGAGTCCGTTCCCGGGTTCCAGGTTCCGGTTCCCGGCCGTTTACGGGGAGGAGAGAAGGATCCAGGGTACGCACGGCCGACACGCTCCGGGCCGTGTTCCCGGTTCCCGGGTTCCTGCGTATCGCGCCCGCCCGGCGCGGAGGACGCTCGGTGCTACCGGAGCACGAACCGCAGCGCCAGCGCACCGATGCCCACCTGCATCGCCCCCAGCGCGATCGTCGAGGTCCGGTCGAGACTCAGCACCTCCTGACGAACCGACTCGTCGCCGAACTCGGCGAAGCCCTCCGTGCGGTACCGGTCGTCCAACTCGTCCGCACGGAACTTGTAGCGCACCGCGACGGCCCCTGCGGTCAGCGTGGCCGCGGCGATGCCCATGTCGATCAACGTCCGGCCGAGCGTGGAGCGCTCGGTGGGCAGCAGCGCCACCTCCGGCACGGCGTCCTCCAGCAGCGGCAGCACGAGCGTCACCCGCGCCTGTCCCGCCTCGACCGACTGGCGGACCGACTCGTACCCATCGAGGGATGCGACGAGCACCACGGACTCGCCGGCGTCCGCGTCGAGGGTGAGCGGCGCGAGGCCGAGCGTGTCGAGGCCCTCTGGCCCCTGACGAACGATCGTCGCGCGGATCGGGAGCGTCTCGACCCGAAGGCGGACCGGCAGGGCGATTCGCACCACCAGGGAGTCGCCGGTCGCCAGCGTCACCTGCGTCTGGGCGCGGCGCGGGTCCCACGTCTGGCTGTCCTCCACCAGCGTCAGGTCCCGGACGCCCGGCGCGGCCTCGACCCACTCCCCCGCCCTGCCCACGCGGTCGCCGTCCACCCACACCTCGCCCGCCTCGGCCTCGACGCGGACGTGGGCCGTCTGCGCCGCAGCGGGCACGGCGAGGAGGAGAGCGAGCAGGAGCGCGAGTCTGCTCATCGGGCGGTGTGGAAGGCGATCACGTGGCGGGGCTCGACGAGGACGACGAGCAGCCCGCTACCGACGGTGAGCGCGCTCTTGACGCGGCCGCGCAGCTCGGTCGACCACTCCTCGCGGCCGGTCCGGCCGTCCACGATGAGGAGCTGTCGGTCGAGCGTCCCCACGGCCACGCGGTCGCCGATCCAGACGGGCTGCGCCGTCACGTTGCCGTCGCCCTGCATCCGCCAGCGCTCGACGCCCGTCGTGGGGTCGATGCCGCGAACCGTGCCGTCGCTGTAGCCCACCGCGAGCCCGGTCGCCCCGATCGCCGCGCTGCTCACCCGGAGGGGTTCTTCGTCCTGCACCTGCCACGCCACGTCCCCGGTACCCGCGTCGAGGCGAGCGAGGTCGCCGCGCGTCGTGGAGATGTAGACGGCGCCCACGTCGGCCGTCGGGGGGGCGTAGACCGGAGCCCCCACCTCGGCACGCCACTGCTCGGCCCCGTCGAGCGCACGCAGGCGAACGACCGTCCCCGCGTCATCGGCCACGATCACGTCGGTGCCGACGGCGAGCGGGGCGGCATGGAACTGGACGCCTGTCGGCGACGCGCGCTCCCAGCGGACGTCGCCCGTCGCGACGTCGAGCCCGGCGAGGCGCCCGTCCAGCAGGGGCACCACGAGGGTGGCGCCGACCCGGACGACGCCCGCCTGCACCTGCCCTTCCCGCCACCGCCAGATGCGCCGCCCGCGGCGCACGTCGTAGGCCTCCACCCCGCCGCCTCCGCCAACGGTCGGCACGTAGAGCACCTCGCCGTTGGGCGAGACCGCCAACTGGCCCTCGACGCTGTCGCCGAACTCGCCCGCGCCCTCAATCCGTCCCGTGTCCCGGTCGATGACCACCACGTCGCCCTTCCGGGTGCCGACCACCACGAAGCGGTCCGTGACGTGCGCGGCGGACGGGCCGAACGCGCCGTCGGCGTCGCGCTCCCAGAGCAGATCGAGCGGCAGACCGGGCGGCTCGGCGGACGCGTCCCCCAGCGCCGCGCCGAGGTTGATCGTGGAGCAGCCCGTGAACCACACGCCGAGCAGGAGGAAGAGCGCTCGCATCAGAAGTCGTACCCGAAGAAGAACTGGCTGAAGGGGCTCCGCTCGGACCACTGGAGGCCGTCCGTGAAGCGGTAGCCGATGTCGTAGCGCAACACGATGGCGCCGAGGAGGCTCGTCCGCAGGCCGACGCCCAGCGAGCCCTTCGTGGTGCCGACGAGGAGTTGCTCGTCCGGGCCGATGAGCGAGTAGTCGGGGTCGAGGAAGACGTCGTTGTAGCCGTCCGTCCAGTTGTGGGCGGCGTCGGCGAAGAGGGTCCCGCGGAGGCCCGCGATGATGGGGTAGAGCGGCGGGCGACGCAGCAGCGGGAAGCGCAGCTCGTTGGAGGCGAACCACATCTTCGAGCCGCGCACGCGGAGGAACGGGAAGCCGCGCAGCGACCAGGAGCCGCCGAGGAGGTTCAGTCGCGCCCGCCGGCCGACGTTGGCCTGCACCAGCCCCCACGACGCGAACGTGACCTCGTCGGACAGCCGGAGGTAGTTCCGCACGTCCGCCCGGACCGAGTAGTAGTTCTCGTTCGACTGCCACACGTCGGTCGTGTAGCCGATGCTCAGGTTGCCGCGGAAGCCCTCCACCGGGCCCCAGGGGCCGTAGAGCGCGTGGTCCTCGACGAGCGTGACGACGTTCGTGAGCGACGCCGTCCGCAGGGTGTCGAAGGCCGTCGTCCGGTCGGCCGAGCGCAGCAGGCCCGTCTTCTGCCCGACCGCGAATGAGGTCTCGACGTCGATCCGGCGGAAGTAGGAGAGCGGGTAGCTGACCAGCCCCAGCACGCCGACGCGCTGCTCGTAGGACGGAATGCGCGACGCCTGCGCCGGGTCGCGGCGGTCGAAGCGCGGGCCAGCCAGCCGAAAGGCCCCGTAGCCCACGTTGGCGCGGCGCCCGAGGTGGAGCCGGGTGACGGACACGTTGAGACCGTCGAGGAAGCTCCGCCCGCCGTCGATCGAGTTGGCCGAGTAGGCGGTGACGAAGATCTTGTCGTTGCCCAGCATGTCGGAGAACGCCACGGTGGCGCCGCCCGCCTGCGCGCTGGCCGTCGTCGTGGAGACGACCGCACCCTGCGCGAGGTCGAGCTGGTAGCGGGCGCGGTACGGCTCGCCGGGGCTTCCCTCGACGTCATAGCGCGCGAAGGCCCACGGCTCTGTCGTCGGCACCTCGCCCGCCTCGGTGATCTGCTCGGGGTTGGCGGAGAGCGAGTCCACGTCGAGGGCGCGGACGGTGAACCGGAAGTCCTCGAAGGCCGCGAACACGAGGTCGTCCTCGCCTGCCCAGACCGGGTCGAAGGCCGCGCTGGCGAACCGCGTGAGCTGACGCAGGGTCACGGGACTCTCCTCGCGCACGGCATCGCCAGGGGGGATGGAGGCGTCTGCGAGGAGCGAGGGCGTGCCGAACTCGGCCAGCCAGAGGTCCTGCGCGCTGAACTTCCCGTCGGCCTCGCGGCGCGAGCTGGCAAAGGCGAGGCGCGTGCCGTCGGGCGACCAGCGCGGCGAGAGGTCGACCTGCGGCCCGGCGGTGACGTGGCGGATGGCGCCGGTCTCCAGGTCGAGCGTGAACAGGTTCGACGCGCCCTCATGTCCCCAGGGCGTCCGGTCGGAGGCGAACACGAGCGTCCGGCCGTCCGGGCTGAGGTCGGGGGCGCTGTCGTTGTAGGCGTCGTTGGTGAGCTGGCGCAGAGCGCCCGCGTCGCGGTCGTAGAGGTAGAGATCCGCCTGCCCGCCGCGGTCGATGCCGGAGAAGACGACCTGCCTCCCCCCCGCCGACACCGTCGGCGAGTAGAGGGCGACCAGTTCGTCGAAGCCGAGCATCGCCAGGCGGTCGCCGGTGGTCAGGTCCACAAGGTGGATCACGTCGGTCGCGCCCCGCTTGCTGACGACCGCCAGCACGCCGTCGTCGCTGACGTCCATCCGGCTCTCGAAGAGGTGGAACGCCTCGAAGTCGAGCGAGCGGCCTGCCCGGAGCACCGTCCGCGGCTCGCCGACGGGCTTGAGGTCGTCGTCGACGTCTTGCGCCAGGACCGAGGAGTAACTGCCGCGGTTCGAGTAGAACAGCACCTCGCGCCCGCCGTCCGGCCGGGTCCAGACGACCGGCTTGGCGTTGAAGCCGCGCGCCGCGATGGGACTCGTAGTCAGCGCGGCGATGTCGGCGCCGACGAGCTTGGGCGTGTACTGCGCGCGGATCCACGCCTCCCAGCGGTCTGAGATGACCTCCCCTTCCTCCCCGAGGACGACCTCCATCACGTCCCCGAAGTTGGCGTCCTGCCACGCCTCCTCGATCAGGTCCAGCAGGCGCTCCTCGCCGTACGTCTCGGCGACGAACCGGCAGAAGGCCTCGCCCTCCTTGTACATCACGTAGGAGCCCGCGATGCGGTCCATGTCGTGGAGCGGCACGAAGAAGTTCGAGGCGACGGCGTCGCGCAGGATCATCTCGTGCTGGAAGTCCGGGTCGCCGCTCCAGTACTCGGCGAGGCCCTCCGTGAACCAGAGCGGCAGCACGAAGTCGGTCGGGCGCCGGTGGTCGCGGAGCACGCGCGACAGCTTGTTAAACGTGAACACGTGGACCAGTTCGTGCCGGATAACGCGCTGGAACCGGTGCAGGTCGCCGTCGGCCGGGATCACGACGCGGCCCTTGAGGAACTCGAAGAAGCCGCCGACGCCGTCCGGGATGAAGCCCGGCGTCACGTTGGTCTGCTTGAAGTGCAGGTTGGACGCGTAGAAGATGATCGGGACGCGGTGCGTCAGCGACAGGTCGAAGCGCGTCTCCAGCGTGTCGTACCAGTCCTCGGCCGTCTCGGCGCCGATGGCCGCGAGGTCCTCGGCCTCGGGGTAGTAGTAGACGTCGAAGTGCTCCGTTTCGAGGATATGCCACTCGAAGCCGTCGTACTGAATCTTGTTGCGCCCGAACCCCTGCGCGCTCGCCGAGGCGGCCAGCCCCAGCAGGGCCAGCACGGTGAGGAGGAGTTGGAGGCCGTCCGTGTCGGGTCGCGTCATGGTGTCGGGGCCGCAGCGCGGCTTGGGGACGCTAGGCACGATCCACGACGCGCGCAAGGGCAGAAACCGGCGGGCTCCCTCAGCTCGCCTCAGCGTCAGCGCGACAACGTGCGGGTGTACGCCCACACCGCACGGGATCGCGACCGCTGCCCCGTGGTGAGGCTGGAGGTCCCGTGTGGTGTGAGTCTCAGGCCACCGATCCCTGCCCCGAGGCGGGCCCCGTCAGACAGCGGCCTCTCGCCGACGCGTCGCTTTCGGACGGCACAATCAGCGTGCCCCGTCACGCGAGCGTCTTCTTGAGCGACTGAATCGTCTCCACCGGCGTCGGATCCACGCCCTTCACCATCGCCAGCCAGAAGCTCGCCGCATCACCCAGTTGGACGAGCGACAGCGCCCGGTCGAGGCGCGAGGTGCCCTCCGACCGCAGCTCCGTCCACCCGCCGATGCCCGGCGCCACGAGGTCGCGCGTGGCGTCGAAGCGCTTGGCAACCTGCCCGTGGTCGTCGGCGTCGCGGAGCGCCACGACATGCATCACGGACGCGAGCGCCGCGGGCGCCGCCTCGAAGCCCATGATCTCGTTGTGGTCCATCTCCGGCAGCACGTTGCCCACGGCCGGGTGCTTCGCGTTCTCGTGGATCTGCGTCCGCCACCGCATCCCGACCGACTCCAGCAGGCCGACGCCCGTGTAGATCACCGGCAGCATCCCGTCGAACTGGGCGGCGAGGGCGCGCGCCGGCGTGTCGGCATCGTCCACGTCGTTCGCCTCAGCGCGGTCGCGGGCCGACGCGAGGGCCGTGGCGAACTCGGCGTCCGACAGCTCCGCCAGTCCCAGCTTCCGGGCCAGCCGCAGCACGACGCCGAGGGAGTAGCCCAGCGCCGCGCGAGGCTGGAGGCCGCCAGGGATGGTCACCACGTCGAGGCCGTCCGCCTCGGCGATGCCCGCGAGGGTGCCGCCCGACGTGATGGCGAGGCGCCGCGCCCCGCGCGCCTTGGCGTCGGCGAAGGCCGCGAGCGTCTCTTCGGTGCCGCCCGAGTAGCTGGACGCGACCACCAGGGTCTTCTCCCCCACCCAGCCCGGCAGCGCGTAGCCGCGGTTGACGAGGAACGGCAGCGGCGACGTCGGCTCCACGATGCCGCGCACGAGGTCACCCCCGATCGCCGAGCCGCCCATGCCGCACAGCACGATGCCGTCGAACGCCGAGGCGTCCAGGTCGAAGCCGTCTACGGCCGCCCCGCGCTCCCAGCCGACGGCGAGATGGTCGGGGAAGGCGCGGACGGCGGCGCGCATGTCGCCGGGGTCGAGGGAGGGGTCGTAGATCGTGTCGGACATCGAAAAGGGAACGTGGAGCGAGCGGGATGAGCGGCGTGCCGATGGCACATCAGCCGCCGGAGGCCGGTTCGAGGCGGGCGGAGATGCGGTCGGAGAGTCCGCCATCGGCCTGGTCGAGGCCGAGAAGATCGGCGAGGTCGCGGTTGTGGCAGGCGAGGAAGTAGTCCAGGAGGCGACCCACCGAGGTCGCGTCGGGCTGGCGGAGGGCACGACGGGCGAGGTCCTCGGCCTCCTCCAGCGTAAACGCCCGGATGACGCGCTTGACGAGCGTCAGGTACGCCGGCGACGCGCTGAGCGTGCGGACGCCCAGCCCCACCAGCAGCGGCGTCACGCGCGGATCGGCGGCCACCTCGCCGCAGACCGACACCGGAATGCCCGCCTCGTTGGCGGTCTTGGCCGTGTGCGCGATCAGCCCGAGGACGGCCGGGTGCAGCTCGTGGTAGAGGTCCGCCACGAGGTCGTTGCCGCGGTCGACGGCCAGCGTGAACTGGGTCAGGTCGTTGGTGCCGATCGAGAAGAAGTCGACGGTCTTGGTGTACAGCTCGGCCTGGATGGCGACCGACGGGACCTCGACCATGATGCCCAGCGGCACGTCCGGGCGATGCTCGATGCCCTCGGCGCGCAGGTCGTCGCAGACGGCCCGGTACGCGCGCCGGAACTCGCGGACCTCCTCGATGCCGGAGACCATCGGCAGGAGGATGCGCGGCGGCGCGTCGTCGGCGGAGGCCGCGGCGGCACGGAGGACGGCGCGGAGTTGGGGGCGGAGCAGGTCGGGCTTGTCGAGCAGGATGCGGATGCCGCGCCAGCCCAGGAACGGGTTCGCCTCGCGGTGCGACATCGGCAGGACCTTGTCGCCGCCGAGGTCGAGCAGCCGGAACGTGACCGCGTGCGGCGCCGACGCCACGATGGCGTCGCGGTAGACTTCGTACTGCTGCTCCTCATCAAGGGCCCGCCCCTGGGTCAGGAACAGCATCTCGGTCCGGAACAGGCCGACGCCCGCGGCACCGTACTCGTGCAGGAGCGGGAATTCCTCCCGGAACTCGACGTTGGCCTGGAGCGCGACCGGATGCCCGTCCTTGGTCTCGGACGGCATCGCGAGGAGCGCCTCGCGGTCGGCCGTGATGCGCGCGAACTGGGCCGCCTTCAGTTCCGCCGCCACCAGCGTCTCCGGCTCCGGGTTGACGATCACCGTCCCCGAGAAGCCGTCCACGATCACCACGTCGTCCGGGCCGACGTGCTCGGCGAGGCCATGCAGGCTCACGACCGCGGGCACGCCGAGCGCGCGGGCCATAATGGAGACGTGGCTCGTCGGGCCGCCGAAGTCGAGCACGACGCCCAGGACGCCGCGGCGGCTGAACAGCAGCACGTCGGCCGCGGTCAGGTTCTGCGCGACCACAACGCGGTGCGGGTCGATCTTCGACACCGCCCGCCCCTGCTGGAGGTTGCGGAGGACGCGGTTCTGCACGTCCTGGAAGTCGGCCGCGCGCTCGCGGAGCGACGCGTTCGGGCTCGACTCCAGCCGCCGCCGATGCTCGTCCAGCACCGACTGCACCGCCCACCCCGCCCCGGCCGCGTTGTCGCGGACGTGCTCGACGACCGCGTCGTAGAACTGGCGATCCCGCAGGATCAGCCCCTGTGCGTCGAAGATGCCCGCCGAGCCCTCGCCCAGCTTCTCGCGCGCGACGACCGTGATCTTGCGCAGTTCGCGCTCGCTCCGCTGGATGGCGCGCTCGAACCGCTCTAGCTCCGCCTCGACGTCCGCCGGGTCGAGGTGGTCGGGTGTGGCCTGGTAGGCGCCCGCGGCGAACAGGTACGCGGGCCCGATGGCGACACCGGGGGCCACGCCGATGCCCTCGACCCGGAGTTCGGGACGGGGCTCAGGGGCGGGGGCAGAAGGATCGTGGGACAAACGACTGGGGAGGTGGCCTGGGACGGGACGGGTGTCGGGAGTGTCGTGCGGGCGGACAGGCCCGGCACGCCCCGCTACATCGCTTCGCCGAAGCCCCGCTCGAAGAGCGCCTCGAGCGCGTCGGCAGCCTCGGCCTCGTCGGCGCCCTCGAACAGCAGATCGAGCGTGGCGCCCTGCTCGGCGGCCAGCGTCATCACGCCGATGATGCTCTTGCCGTTGATCTCGTAGCCGTCCTTGCGGATGAAGAACTCTGCCTCGAAGCGGGACGCCTCGCGGACGATCATCGACGCCGGGCGCGTGTGGACGCCGGCTTTGTTGCGGACCGTGACCTCGCGAGTAAGCATGGGAGGAGGGCTAGAGGGTTCGGGAGGCGAGGCCGAGGGCCAGCGTGCGGAGGGCGTCGGAGGCGGGACCGGCGGGCAGCACGTCCAGCCCGGCCCGCCCCACCTCGGTGTAGTGGTCGACGGCCTCGGCAGCGGCGTCGAGCACGCCGAGGGCGTCGAGGCGGTCGCGAACGGCGGGGACGCGGACGGGGTCGAGACCGCCCTCGAACACCTCGGCGAGCCAGTCTGCGTCGGCCGACTCCGCGCAGGCGCGGGCCGTGAGGAGGAGGAACGTACGCTTGCCCTCGACGAGGTCGCCGCCGATGGGCTTGCCCCAGGTGTCGGGATCGGCGGTGAGATCCAGGAGGTCATCCTGAATCTGGAAGGCGCGGCCGAGAGCGAGTCCGGCGCGGCGCAGCGCGTCCACCTCGGCGTCGGAGGCGCCGCCGATGACGGCGCCCAGTTCGAGGGCGTGCTCCAGCAGCGCGCCCGTCTTGCGGTCGATCATGCCCAGGTACTCGTCCACCGTCACGTCGTCGCGCGTCTCGAAGCCCATGTCGAGCGTCTGCCCCTCGCACAGGAGCCCGACCATCCGGTAGTGCGCCTCAGCCAGTCGGCGGGCGTCGGCTCCGTCGGTGCCGACCACGAGGCGGGCGGCGAGGCCCATCATCAGGTCCCCGGCGAGGATCGCCGTCGGCTCGTCCCAGCGAACATGAACGGTGTCTCTCCCCCGACGCGTGTCGGAGTGGTCCATGATGTCGTCGTGGACGAGGGTGAAGTTGTGGAACACCTCCACGCCCAGCGCGGCAGGCATCGCGCGTCTGCGGGCCGCGTCGCCGCCGAAGGCCTCGGCGGCGAGCAACACGAGCACGGGCCGAATGCGCTTGCCGCCGCCCGCCAGCACGTAGCGGACCGGCGCGTAGAGCCCCTCGGGCTCGCTCGGCAGATCGAGTCCCGCGAGGGCATCGTTGACCTCCTCGATGAGGTCCGTGGGCGAGAGCGTCGTCGTCACGCTTCCCCGACTGCGGCGAGCGCGGCGTCCACGCGAGCCTGCACCTCGTCGAGCGTCCCCGTGCCGTCAATCTCGACGGTCGGGACGTGCGCGCGGAGGGCCGCCTCGACGGGCGCCGTCTCCTCGTGGTAGACCTCCAGCCGGTGCTGGATCGCCTCCGGCTGGTCGTCCGAGCGGTGGACGAGCGTCGCCAAGTCCGTGTCGGCGGGCGGCGGGTTGAAGTCGAGGTGGTAGATCTCCCCCGTGGCGGGGTCGGTGCGGCGGCGCGAGAGGCGGTGCACGATCTGGTCGTCCGGGACCTCCAGACTGATCATGGCGTCGAGCGGCGCCTCGGCCTCGGCGAGGTGCTTCACCAGCCACTCGGCCTGAGGGACGGTGCGCGGAAACCCATCCAGGACGAAGTCGCGCGTGCCGATCTCCGCGAGCGTGTCTGCGACGATACCGCAGGTCACGTCGTCGGGCACGAGTTCACCGGCGGCCAGCAACTCCGTCACGCGGACGCCCAGGGGCGTCTTCTGGCGGATGGCGGCGCGGAACAGGTCCCCGGTCGAAAGATGGGTGAGGCCGTGGGCATGGGCGAGGCGCTTGGCCTGCGTCCCCTTGCCAGCCCCCGGCGGGCCGAAGAGTGCGAGTCGCATCGAAAGACGTTGGGAGAACGCGCAAGATACGGGGGCGGACCGATGCCCTGCCCGGCGTCTCGCGACGAGATCGGGCGGCCTAGTCGTCGTCCAGCGCCTCCCCGATCGTCGGCTCGCCCGTGATCCGCTGGGCGGCCTGATCGAGCAGCATCTTGACGCCGAAGCCGACCGCCGTGGTGAGCGCGACGCTGAAGGCCTCCTGCTTCGCGGTCTTGGGCTTCTCCGCCGGCCCCTCGCCGTAGGCGACGGGCATCTTCCCCATCGCGCGCCGGATGGCCGTTTCCACGTCGCTGCCCTCGGCGACCCGCTCGGCGGCGTCGTCCAGCGCGAGAGCGAGGCGGGCCCGGATGAAGTCGACCGTGTCCTCGGGATCGACGCGGCGCTTCGAGCGGGCGCGGAGGCCGAGCAGCGCGCCGACGACGGCGCCCACGCCAGCCGCCGCGATCACGGCGTCGCGCTTGCGGTGGCGGATGCGGTCCATGAGCGGCCGTCCGCCCACATTGACGTCGTCGAGCAGGGTCGCCGCCTCGTGCTTGAGCGCGTCGATGTGGTACTGGATGTCGCGCTCGCGGGCGTCGATCTGCTGGCGCACCTGCTCGATGGTGACGACCTCGCCGAGGTCGCGCTCGGGACGGAGCGCGCTCGGGAGCGACGACGGGAGCGTGGGCTTGCGGGGAGGGGTAGTCATGCGGTCAAACGGCGGCGTTGCGGACGGCGGCCGCCTGCTCGCGCTGGAGGGAGTCGACACTGCGGTCCTTCTCCTCCCGTGCGAGCCGTCGGGCCTCGAGGGCCTCAGCCTGCCGCGCGCGGACCCGACGGAGCCCGAGCACGGACGAGAGCCCCGCCCCGAGGAGGAGGAGAAGGGTCGTGACGAGGAAGCCCCATCCCGGGCTCCCGAGAAGCGCCCCGATGCCCAGCGCGATCGTGACGAACACGAACAGCAGGGCGATGATGGCGAGCACCAGCGCGGCGACGAAGAAGCCCGCCGCGTCGACGAAGTGCTGAACCCGGTCGATCTGTGCCTGGACGCCCTCGATCTGGCGCTTCACGAGATCGACGCGGAGTTCGGTCCAGTCGCGAAGGTCTGCCGAGAGCGCGGCGAGGTGACCAGTCACGCGGTCCAGCTTGGTCTGGTGCGGCGGCAGCATCCGCGACTCCGGCGCGACCTGGGCCGGCGGATCCAGGACCGGTGACGGCTGCTGAATCACAGCCGGCAGGGTCTCACCAACGCGGGGACCGGTCGGGCGTGTGGAGGACGGGGGGACGGCCGATGAAGGCGGACGGGCCATCAGGAGAGGCGGAGCACGGGAGAGGACGGGGCGTACACCCCAGCCCTCCCCCAGGTTGCCACCCGTCCATGACGATCTCCCCACGCCCGACGCCCAATCCCAACAGCCTCAAATTCGACGTCGACGGTGCGACGGTGATCGACCGCGGCCTGCTGGCCTACCACTCGGCCCGCGAGGCCGCCGGGGACGACCTCGCCCGCGACCTGTTCGCCATCCGCGGCGTCGAGTCGCTCCTGATCGTGCCCGCCTTCGTGACGGTCACCAAGCACCCCGCCGCCGACTGGGACGATCTGGCGGAGGGCGTCGAGCACGTCCTTCGCCGGCATCTGACGGCCGGGTAGCCCTGCCTCGGCGCCGGGGCGGGTCAGGCTACCTCGTGACGGTCGGCCACCGAGACGTCCTGGCGGATCAGGTCCGCCGCCCGTTCGGCGATCATGAGCGTTGGGGCGTTGGTGTTGCCGTTCGTGATGGTCGGCATCACGGAGGCGTCCACCACGCGGAGCCCCTCGACGCCGCGCACGCGCAGGTCGGGGTCCACCACCGCGTCGGCGTCCGCCCCCATCCGGCAGGTCCCGACGGGGTGATAGAGGGTCTCGGAGGTCTCGCGGACGTGGCGCTCCAGGTCGGCGGTGTCGAACGAGGCCGGGCCGGGGAGCAGCATCTCCCCGCGGAAGCGGTCGAGCGGCCCCGCCTCGGCGATCTCGCGGGCCAGCCGAAGGCCCGCGACCAGCACGTCTACATCGGCCTGCTCGGCGAGCGCCGCCGGGTCGATGGCCGGGTGCACCGTCGGGTCGGCCGAGCGGAGGGTCAGGCGACCCCGGCTCTTCGGACGCACGAGCGTCGGCCCGATGGAGAAGCCGTGGTCGGTGGGCGGGGTCAGGCCGTGGTCCTGGAAGAGGATCGGCGCGACGTGGAACTGGAGATCGGGCACGCCGCCCGCCCCGTGGGAATCGACGAACAGGCCCGCCTCGGCGATGTTGGACGACAGCATCCCCCGCCGGGTAACGAGGTAGCGCAAGACGCTGCTGATGCTCTCGGCGTTGACGAGCGAGACGGGCTCGCGGAGCGCGAAGTGCAGCCCGGTGATCAGGTGGTCGTGCAGGTTGTCGCCCACCGCGGGCCGGTCCACCACGACGTCGAGGCCGAGGGCCCGAAGGTCGTCGGCGGGGCCGATGCCGGAGAGCATCAGGATCTGGGGCGAGTTGACGGCGCCGCCGCAGACGATCACCTCGCGGTCGGCGTAGACCGTCTCGATGCGCCCATCCTGCACGATCTCGACGCCGACGGCGCGGCCGTGCTCGATCACCACCCGGCGCACCAGCGCGCCCGTCCGCACGGTCAGGTTCTGCCGCCGACGCGCGGGCTTGAGGAACGCGGTCGCCGCCGACGCTCGGCGCCCGGCCTTCTGGGTGAGCTGGTAGAGTCCGGCGCCAGCCTGCTGCTCGCCATTGAAGTCGGCTGTGCGCGGCATTCCGGCCGCGACCGCCGCCTCGATGAACGCGAGGCTGACCGGGCTCGGGTCCTTCGGGTCCTCGATCCGGAGCGGACCTCCCGCGCCGTGATAGGCCGAGGCGCCGCGGACGTTGTCCTCGCTCCGCTTGAAGTATGGCAGCGCGTCTGCGAACCCCCAGCCGTCGCAGCCATCAGCGGCCCAGCCGTCGAAGTCAGCATGGTGACCGCGGATGTAGATCATCGCGTTGATCGACGACGACCCGCCGAGCACCTTGCCGCGCGGCCAGTAGAGGGCGCGGTTCGCGGCGCCCGCCTGGGGCTCGGTGTGGTAGTTCCAGTCGGCGTCCGTCTGGAACAGCCGCGAGAACGTCGCCGGGATGTGGATCTCCGGGTGGTGGTCGCGGTCGCCTGCTTCGAGGAGCAGGACGGAGTGATCGGGGTCCTCGCTCAGCCGGGCGGCGAGGACGCACCCCGCCGTGCCCCCTCCCACGATGATGTAGTCGGTCATGTCAGATGGATTGACGCAGTGCGGCAACGTACCGCCGCCGCACCTCGTTCACAACGGCCTCCGCCCGCGCGCTCGTGCCGGGGGATCTCCCACGCTCTGGGTCCGCGGCGACCGCGCCCCGAGACGGGTCAGCCCGCCACCGGCCACCCGTCCCCGGCGTCGAGCCGCACCGCGACGGTGCCCCGCAACAGCCCCTCCAGGTCACGTCCGACAAAGTCGTACCGCCAGCCCGGGAAGGCGTCCGCGACCGCATCCGGCCCCGCCTCGACGATGGCAGCGAGTTGGGCCTTGGTGGCGACGAGCGCCGAGTCGATGTCCTCCCGCTCGCACCGCCCGGCCAGGAAGCCCTGGGCGACCAGCAGGCGCGCGGCGCGCTTCTCGTCCTCCGGCCCCGGCCGACCGCGGCGCTGGACGCGCTCCGGCTCCGCCTCGGCGCCCGCCTGGACGGCGTCGAGGAGACCGTCGGCGTAGCGGGCGACCTGGCGGTCGGTGAGGCGGAGTCGACGCAAATCGTCCGCAGTCTCCGGCATCCGGTCGGCGATGGCCGCCAGGGCCTCGTCTGGCAGCACCATGCGGCGTGTCCGGTCCAGGTCCCGCGCCTCCACCTCGCGCCACGCGGCGACGGCCCGAAGCACGGCGCGCTGGCGGCCCGACATGCGCCCGATGCCGCGCACCTTGAGGCGGTCGACGGCGTCGTTCGGGTCGGACTCCTCGAACAGCGAGGGATCATTGTAGCGCTCCATCTCGGCGTCCACCCACTCGGCGCGCCCCCGCGCCTGGGCCTCGTCGCGGAGCTTCTGGTACACGTCGAGGAGGTAGCGCACGTCGTCCTCGGCGTAGCGCGCCTGCGAATCCGTGAGCGGGCGCTTGAGCCAGTTGGACCGTGTCTCCCCCTTGTCGAGGCGGATCCCGACGGCCCACTCGACGAGATCCTGCAGCGACGCCGTCGCGGTCTGCCCAACGAGCCCGGCCGCGCGCTGCGTGTCGAACGAGTTCACCGGCAGCGTGCCCGTCGCCCGCGCGAGGATCTGGAGATCCTGGGTCGCGTCGTGGAGCACCTTCACCACAGAGGGGTCCGCGAGCACCTCACCGAGCGCGCCCATCTGCCCCTCCAACGCGATCGTATCGATCAGATGGACGTCGTCCCCCCCGAGGCCGACCTGGATGAGGCCGAGGCCGGGGTAGTAGCTCCGCTCCCAGACGAACTCGGTGTCGAGGGCGACAGCGGGGAGCGTCCGGGCTCGGTCGCAGAGGGCTTCCAGTCGGTCGGTCGTGTCGATCATGCTCAGTCGGTCGTCTGCTTGAGGGCGCACCCGAAGGCCTGGGTGCGCTGGACCTCGATGGGCAACCCGGCGACACTCTGGTCCATCGCCTGCGCGAGGTAGGGCACCCGGACGCGGTCCGCCGAGGCGGGGCTGTCGTCCAGCGTCCCGTCGTAGCGCAGCACGCGGCCGGCGTCGAAAAAGAACACGTGGGGCGCGCTGGTCGCCCCGAAGGCGCTCGCCAGCGCGCCGCTGGGGTCGGCGAGGTACGGCATCACCAGCCCCGCACCGGTGGCGTACTCGCGCGACGCCGTCGCCGACTCACGGTCCGACTGTGCCGGGTCGTTCGCATTCACCAGCACGAACCCGATGCCCGCGGGCGTGTAGCGCTCCGCCAGATCGGCGAGGCGGGGCGCGTAGCGGTCGGTCCACGGGCAGGCGTTGCTCCAGAACACGACCACGAGGCCCGCCGCGCCCGCCGAGGCGGACAGGGTCGTCTGGGAGCCGTCGGCGGAGGCCAGCGCGGCGTCGGCCATGGGGAGCGCGTCGCCGTAGGTGATGCCCTGAGCGGACGCGCCCGAAGCCAGGAGGAGGACGAGGAGGAGTCGGAGCATCAGGAGGAGGAGCGGGCGGCGTCGACGGAGGCGGCCAGTTCGTCGTAGCTCATCTCCCCGACGTGCGTGTCCTGCACGATGCCGTCCCCGTCGAGAATCATGGTGATGGGGAGCGCGCCGCCCACCATGGGGTTGAGCTGTGACGTGAGGTCGCCGGGGCCGGTGTAGAGGTAGGACGGGTCGGTGACCTCGTGCTCGGCCAGGAACGCGCGAATGGCCGGGTACGCGCTCGCCTCCTGGATGGCCACGAACCGGACATGCACGTTCTGGTCGGCCATCTCCTCGTCGAAGCGCACGAACTCGGGGAACTCGGTCCGGCACGGGCCGCACCACGTCGCCCAGAAGTTGAGCACCACCACGTCGGCCTCCATCGTCACCACGTCGTCGATGAGCGCTTCAGCGCTCACGACCTCGACGATGGGCAGGTCGGCCCCGGGACCGTCCGCCGTCGCGGCGTCTGAAGGGGACGATTCGGGAACAGGATCGGACGCGCAGCCGACGGCGGCGAGAAGCGGGAGGAAGAGCAGGAGACGCATGGAGGACAGGCAGGCGGACGGGCACAACGCGCCGTCGCGACAGGAAGTGCCGTTAGCGAGCCGGGATTCGCTGGATGGGCACACGGTCCTCGGCGAGCGCGCCGGCCAGCACCCCCCACGCGACGAGGCCGTCGTCGGAGCGGGGCTCCAGAAGCATCACCACGAGGCGCCCCAGTTGCTGGTCCACCGGGACGATCAGGCCCGCCCCGGACACGCCGGCGGGGGCCTCCTCCCAGGTCCCGAACACCTCTTGCATCCGCACGTCCTGGAACGCGCGCGCGGCCGTGCGGACACTGTCGACTCGGAAGCGCTGCGCCCCCGCTTCGGGAAAACGACCCGGTCGGTACTGGATGCCGTGCCCGTCGAGCAGCGGCGCGACCGTGTCGGCGACCTCGCTCGAAACCAGGTAGGCCGTCGGCGCCGTGACGGTTTCCGACGGCGCGAAGCGAACGTAGGCGGGCATTGTCTCGGGCGTGCGCACGTCGCGGCGCTGGTACATCGGCGATCCGGTGACAGGGTGCGCGAGCGTGTCGACGGCGCCGAGCAGGATCTCGACCGGCTCCGGCAGCGCCTCCCAGGTCGCGCGGACGGCGACCGTCTGCCCCATCACTCGCTCCGCGTCCGCCTCGGCCACCCGCTGGCGGACGTGGGTCGCCTCCGCCCAGACCCGGTCCACGATCTCCTCCACGAACCGCCGCGACACGGCCACGCGCTCGCCGTAGGACGCATAGCTGTACGACTCCGACAGGATCCCGTAGCGCCCCCGCACGCCGACGTAGTTGGAGGAATAGCGGGGCTGGGGGCTGTACGAGTACCAGCCCCGCGGCGCGGTCGTCTCCTCCCCGAACGCGCCCGGCACGTTGCCGTAGTGGTACGTCGCGAAGTCGTCGGATGCCAGGATCGCGTCCGAGATCGACGGCAGCCAGCGATCCCACAGGTCGGCGTCGAGCCCCGCGGGCGTGTTGGGCGAGAGGCCGGGCGCATACGTCAGGTGATAGCCCATGAACGTCCCGTTGGTCGTGTGAAGGTCGACCACCACGTGCGGGTCCGCGTCGCGGATCAGACCGACCAGCGCACGCGCCTCGGGCGAGGCGAGCTTCATAAAGTCGCGATTCAGGTCGAGGCCGTCGGCGTTGGGACGCTGTCCCATCCCCTCCACCGGACCGAGTTGGTACGGACGGTTGTCGTAGCCGACACGCTCGTTGCCGTCCGCGTTGTAGATGGGCGCGACCATCAGGACCAGCGAGTCGGGCCACGCTGCGTGCGCGCCAGCGGACACGTCGCGGAGCAGTTCGAGCATGGCGTCCTTGCCGTCAGTCTCGCCCGCGTGGATGGTGGCGAAGACGAGCACGCGCGTCTTGCCCGTCGCGCGGACGGCCTCGGCCGTGGCCGCCTCGGCGCCCCAGACGACGAGCGGGAGGTCGCGCCCCTCGACCGTCCGCCCGAACGTACCGAGGCGGAGGTCGCTGTCGGCCGCGACGAGCGCCAGCACCTCGCGCACCTGGTCGTAGGTGGCTGTGCAGCTGTAGTCGCACGCCTCGGCGGGTGTCACCAGGCCGGGCGACGCGGACACCGAGGCGGGCGGGGCGACGGAGGCGCAGCCCGCCGCGACGGCTGCCAACAGTGGGAGGACGAGTCGGGTCACGAGGGGTCGGAGGGGACGAGACGGCGGACCATCCACGAGTTGAGGGCGAAGAACGCGCCGAGCGCGAGGCCCCACTGCACGAGGCACGACATGGCGCTGTACGGCTCCAGCGGGTCCCACCAGCGGCTCGTGAAGTCGGTCGTCGTGGCGAGATACAGCCACCAGCCCAGCAGCACGACGGCCTGGAACGGGATCGCCACCTTCATCCAGGCGCTCCAGAGGCGCGGCAGCGCCCAGTCGGTCTCGGTCGCGATCTCCTCCCGGAGCCGATCGGCCCCGTAGCGGATCACGGCGTACGCGATGAACGCGCCCGACAGCATCAGCGCGACGCCCCAGACGAAGTCCTGGTTGCCGAAGAAGCGGTCCGACAGCGCGCTCGGCACGCCCACCAGGAACGCCACGACGCCGACGCCGACGACCGCCTTGGTGCGCGGTGCCCCCAGGTCGACCACCACGCGGGTGGACAGTTCGATCATCGAGATCAGGCTGGAGAGCGCAGCGAAGGTGAGCGCGAGGAAGAACAGTACCGCGAGCGGGGCCCCCAGCGGCATCTCCGCGAACAGCGCGGGCATCCAGATGAACGTGAGGCCCGTGCCGCGCTCGCCGCTGGTCCGCATCACGTCCAGCACCTCCGGCTGGCTCATCTGTGGCCCCAGCACGGCGAAGGCGATGCCGAAGATCATGATGCCTGCCAGCAGCGATACCACGTTGTTGCCGACGCCCGTCAGCACCGCGTTGCGGACGACGCCGTCCTCCTTGCGCATATAGGCGGCGTAGGTCAGGATCAGGCCCCAGCCCGCGCCCGTGTCCCAGGCGTTCTGCGTGAGCGCCTCCAGCCACGTCGAGGGCGCCGCGAGCGTGCCCCAGTCGGGCGTGAACAGGTAGGCGATGCCCGCACCTGCGCCCGGCAGCGTCACCGCTCGGACCACGGCCACCACCACGATGGCGAGCAACGTCGGCACCAGGATCTTGTTGGCCTTCTCGATGGTGCCCACGCCGCCGCGGACGGCCAGCACGCCCAGCCCCATCATCGCGGCGTGCAGCACGATCGGCCAGGGCGACGCCTGGAACGCCTGCCATGCCGCGAGTGAGGACTCGCTCGTCACGGGCAGCCCCGAGGCCAGCGAGGTGGCCATGAAGTAGGCGCACCAGCCCGCCACCACGCTGTAGTAGCACATGATGGCCGCCGCCACGAACGCCACGAACGCCCCCAGCCACGCCACCTTCGGCCCGGCCAGCTTCGCGAACGTGCCCACGACTCCCATCCGCCCGCGCTGCCCGAGCGCGTACTCGGCGATGATGAGCGGGATGCTCCACACCAGCAGGAAGACCAGCCACGCGACCAGGAACGCCCCGGCCCCGCCGTCCCCCGCGTTCGACGCCGCGATCCGCGGGAAGCGCCAGATGTTGCCTGTGCCGACGGCGATGCCGAGCACGCTCAGGATGAGGCCCCAGCGGGACGTGAAGCGGGCGGACGAGGAGGCGTCGGCGGTCGGAGAAGCCATGCGGGATCGGAGGTCAGCGGGCGGAATGGTCGGGGTCTGGGAGCCGTCGCAGCCTGGGCCCCGTCGCGGATCTCCGCCTGCGCTCGGTCCCGTCAGGGAGGGCTAGAGTTGGTCCAAACTCGTCCATCCGCCGGACGACGGCGCCTCACCGGATGACGAAGGCGGGGTGTCGGCCGCCGCCTCATTCGAGGGGAGCATCGGGCGAGCGAAGAGCGCCGCCGGGATCGCGGTCGGGTCTGCGGCCTCCGTCGCCGCGTGCACAGGCGTCGCACCGGCCACCGGCTCGGCGGGAGCCGCCGCCTGCGAGCGGGACTCGACCGGGACCGGCGTCGCCGCCTCGGGTGCCGACAGGGAGGGCGCCGAGGCGACCTGCCCGTCGCCCGACCCGAACACGTACCCGGAGATCTCCTCGGCTGCCGCCGTGTAGTCGACCGCCCCGCGGGTCGTGTGGCGCGAGTCGAACACCGTCCGCCCGTCGCGGCTGGCGACGGCGAGCGACGAGGAGGTCCGGATGGCGGTCGAGAGGACGGCGTCGCCGTACTTGGCCCGGAGGTACTCGGCGTAGCGCGCGTGCCGGTTGAGGCGCGCGTCGACCTGCGTGAGGAGGAAGCGCGGCGGCGCGAGACGCGGGTTGAGCTTGTCCTGCACGAGGCCCGCCGTCTGCCACGTCTGCTCGGCGCCCACCACCGGCTGGTATTCCGGCGTGACCGGGATCACCACGTGGTCGGACGCGACGAGCGCGTTCATGGTGTAGACCGACAGGGCCGCCGCCGTGTCGAGCAGGAGCAGGTCGTAGTCGTGACCGGCTCGCACCGTCTCACGGAGCCACAGCACGTCGGTCGGGCGCGTCAGGCGGCGCAGCGAGCGCGTGAGCGCCATCGAGGACCCGATCAGATCGAAGCCGCTCACGGAGTGGACGGGGAACGACCGGAGGTCCGCCTCGCCGTCCAAGAGGCCCAGCGCGGAGTGCTCCGGCGGGGGCTCCGGCGCTCCCAGCATGCGGGTCAGAAAGCCCTGCGGGTCGAGGTCGACCACGAGGACGCGCTTCCCCTGCCGCCCCAGCGCGGCGGCCAGGTGGATCGAGGTGGTGGTCTTCCCGGTCCCCCCCTTGTGATTGCAGACTGTCAGAACAGGCACATGAGCCGTGGCGAGCGAGGCGCCAAGATAGACCGGTGTTCGGGAAGTGGCGACCGACGGCGCCGGGCCGGCTGGGGGATGCCCCGAGGTGTATGGGAGGGGCTCTCACGAGCACTGGTTAAGGCACCACGCATTCGCCCGATACCCAACCAGCCCCCACCCCGGTTCGATGGTCTCTAACAAGCCTCAGCACCCCCCCTTCAGCTCGTTTGGCTGGTCGCTCTCGGGGGCGCTGCTGATCGCGCTCAGCCTGCCGCCGCTCGGCGTATACCCTCTCGCCTGGGTGGGTCTGGTTCCGCTGATCGCGCGCTGGGCCCTCCGCCGCCCCTCGCTGGACTACGTCCGCGAGCTGTACGCGCTCCTGCTGACCACGAGTTGCTGCGTCGGCTTCTGGCTCCTCTTCAACCCGAGCGCGTCGACGGCCGCCCTGGGCGGGATCACGCTGTTCCTCGTGCCGATCCCCCTCGTGGTGGCCTTCGCCATCTCCGGCGTCGTGCGCGAGCGCCTGGGCCTGATCGCCGGGCTGTTCGCCCTCGCGCTCAACATCCTCGCGGCCGAGTTTGTGACGCTCGCCCTGGGCGTCTCCATCCCGTGGCTGGTGCTCGGCTACACGCAGGCCGACGCCGTGGAGTTCATTCAGATGGCCGACATCGGCGGCGTGCTGCTGCTGAGCCTCTGGGTGCTGCTCCTCAACTTCACCGCCTTCCTCGCGCTACCCCGGTCCGACAAGCCCGGCGATCGCTACGGCGAACGGGGCGTGTCGATGGCCATCTTTACGGCGCTCGTCGCGATTCCCGTCGCGTACGGCGGCATCCGGACCGCGCAGGCCGACGTGCCGGCGGCCTTCACGCGCGTCGGCATCGTGCAGCCCGGCGTCTCCCCGATGGACTGGGACCGCCAGTCGCCCACAGTCAAGATCGACGACCTCGCGTCACAGTCCGACGACCTCCTCCAGGCCTCAGCCCGGGGCTCCTCGGCGCCGGACTCGACGACCAACGGACGAGCCGTGGCAGAGAACCCCTCGGAGATCCATCTCCTGATCTGGCCCCAGACGTCGCTCCCGTTCATGGGCACCAACGAGGGTGAGGCGCAGCTCTACGACCGACTCCAGCGGTGGACCTCCCAGCGGGGCATCATGCTGCTGGCCGGTGCCGAGACCGCACCCAAGGGCCTGGAGCGCAGCTACCGCCCGCCGCGTCCCGGCGAGCTGGCCAACTCGGCGGTGCTGTTCCAGCCCGGCGAGGAGATCGTCCGCTACGACCAGATGCGGTCGGTCCCGTTCGCGGATCGCAAGGCCGCCCAGGGCACCGACCGGGTGCTGTTCCACGCCGACGGTGCGGACATCGCGACGGCGGTGGGCTTCGAGTCCGTCTTCGGCAACCACATCCGGCAGTTCACTCGCGACGGGGCGGACCTCATCGTGGTCCTCTCGCGCAACGACCTCTGGGGACGCTCGGCGGGGCTCTACCAGCACCTCCAGTTCACGCGACTCCGCGCCATCGAGTCGCGGCGCTCCGTCGTCATCTCGACCGTCGGCGGCATCTCCGCGCTGATCAGCCCGACCGGCGAGATCGACGAGATCGCCGGGTGGCGAGACAGCGAGACGCGCTCGGTGCAGGTCCCGACCTACCGCGGCCAGACGTTCTACGTCCGCCACGGCGACTGGATCGGCCGCTGGGCGTTCGGCTTCGCGCTGCTGTTCAACATCGCAGCGATCGGCCTGAGCATCTTCGCCCCGGAGCTCGTCGGGACGAAGCGGATCCAGGCGAAGCGGATGGTGCGCCGCCCCTCGATGGTGTAGCGCGAGCGATCTTCGGGCGTCCCCCCGCGCCCATGCTCGCTCTCTCCGTCCCCCTCGTGCTCGCCTCGGCATCGCCGCGCCGCCGCGACCTCCTGGCCCGCCTCGGGCTGACGTTCGAGGTCCGCCCCAGCGACGCGGACGAGACGTGGCCCGAGGCCCTCGCGCCCGGCCCCGCTGCGGCGTCGGTGGCCCTCCGCAAGGCGCACGCCACCGACGCCGCCGAGGCCCTCATCCTGGCGGCCGACACGGTCGTGGTGTACGAGGGCGAGATCCTGGGCAAGCCCGCCGACGCCGACGAGGCGACCGCGACGCTGTCCCGACTGAGCGGCCAGACCCACGAGGTGGCCACCGGACTGGCGCTTCGCCTCGGGGATCGGCAGACGACGGCCTTCGAGACGACGCGCGTGACGTTCGCGCCCCTCTCCCCCGCCGAGATCGCCGCCTACGTCGCCACGGGGTCTCCGATGGACAAGGCGGGCTCGTACGGGATCCAGGACGATCTGGGGGCCGTCTTCGTAGACCGCATCGAGGGCGACTACTTCAACGTGGTCGGGTTGCCGCTCCGGCGCCTCTACGCCACCCTGCGTGCCTTCGTCCCCGACCTCGTCTCGCTCTCCTGACGCATGCCGCCGATCCTGCTCACGGGCCGCCTCACCGTTCTTCTCCTCGCGCTCGCCGTCGTCGGCTGCTCCGACCCGGCCCCGTCGGACCCCGCTCGGGCGGACTCCTCGGCCACGGAAGCCCCTCCCGTTACCTCCGGCCGCCAGTCGGTCGCGGACGTCGCCTCGGCCAACCCGCAGTTGCAGACGCTCCATCGCCTGCTCGTCGCCACCGGCCTGACTGAGACGCTCGCGGACACCTCTACGACGTACACGCTCTTCGCCCCCTCCGACGCCGCCTTCGCCGCGCTGGGCGAGGAGGCCCTCGCGGCCCTCGACGCCGACCCCGAGGCGGCCCGAGCCGCGCTCCTCGGACACGTCGTGGCGACGCGCATGCTCTCGTTCGACGTCTTCCCCGACCTCGCCATCGAGACCGTCGGCGGGTCGGAGTTGACGTTCGCCGAGGCGGGCGACGGACTCGCAGTCCAGTCCGGAGGTACCACGGCCCGCATCACCGACGCCGACCTGGACGCTGACAACGGCGTGGTTCACCTCATCGACACCGTCCTGATCCCATGACCGACGCTTCGACCGACAGCCCCGTCTACGTGCTGGTGGGCGGCACAGGCGGCATCGGGGCGCCGCTCGCCCGCCGCCTCGCCGCCGACGGCGCCCGCCTGGTGCTGGGCGCCCGCGACGGCGACCGCCTCGGGGCCCTCGCTGGGGAGACCGGCGCCCGCGCCTTCACCCTGGACGCCACCGATGCCGATGCCGTCTCCGGGCTGATGGGTGCCGCGATGGAGGCCCACGGCCGCATCGACGGCGCGATCAACCTGGTCGGCTCCATCCTCCTGAAGCCCGCCCATGCCACCTCCCCTGCCGAGTTCGACGACACGCTGACGCTCAACCTGAAGACGGCGTTCTACGTCGTTCGCGCGGCCGCCAAGGCCATGCAGGCCAACAAGGTGCAGGAGGGCGGCTCCATCGTCCTGATGTCGAGCGTCGCGGGCCGCTACGGGCTCCCGAACCACGAGGCCGTCGCGGCGGCCAAGGCCGGCATCGAGGGGCTCGTGCGCGCGGCGGCAGCGACCTACGCGCCCCGAGGGATCCGCGTCAACGCCGTCGCCCCTGGCCTCGTGCGGACACCGCTGGCGGGCCGCCTCGTGGCGACCGAGCAAGCCGTTGAGGCGTCCGCTGCGATGCACCCACTCGGTCGCATCGGCGAGCCCGAGGACCTGACCGACGCGCTCGCCTTCCTCCTGGACTCAGCGCGGAGCGCCTGGGTGACCGGCCAGACGCTCTCCGTCGACGGCGGCTTCGCGACGGTCCGGCCGCGATAACCTCACGGCGGGGCACGGTCACGCACCGCGCGTGCGTTGGGAGCACGCGGCATCGGCGCCTGTTCAGACGCTACCTTTTGGGCGATGGCGCGTCCCCCCGGCCCTCGCTTCTCTATGTCCCTGATCGTCAAGATCGTGACGGCTGTCGGACTGGCCGCAGCTGCGATCTGGTCCGCTTCGTCCGTCCCCGTCCCGGCCCCCGCGCCCGCCCTGGCCCCGTGGGGGCCCTCCGAGGCCTCAGCCGAGGTCCTCGCCGACTCGCTCGCGCTCGACGTGCTGATCGGCCAGGTGGTCGGCGCCCCGGACGACGCGACCGGCCTTGACCGTGCCATCGCGGAAGGCCGCGTCGGGCGGATCGTCGTCTCCCCGCGCCGCGTCGACGCACACCTGGCGCGCCTCCGGGACTGGCAGGCCCGCGCCCCTCTTCCCCTTTCCCTCGCGACGCAGGCAGAGCAGGTGGCGCTGGACGGCCCCCTGACGGCCAGCACGGTCGGGCTCGCCGCTGCCGCTCGCCCCGACCTCGCCTTCATGACGGGCCGCGCCCGCGCCGAGAGCGCCCGCGACCTGGGCATCCAGACGCCCGGCTCCGGCCTCCGCCTCGGGGCCGACGAGACTTCAGAACGGCCCGTCGAGCAGGCGCTGGTGCGGGGTCTCCGGGAGGGCCAGACCCTCCCCGCGGTGACGCTGGCCGCCGCGGCGGACCTCGACGCGTTCGACACGCTCGCCGAGGCGGGCCTGATGGAGGTCCACGTGGACGCGTCCACCCCGTCTGGCGCGGCCCTGGTGGGCCAAGTCACCCAGCGTGGGTCGTACCGTGGGCTCGTCGTGGCCGATCTCGGCCGGAGCGCCGCCGGGGCGGTCGCGGCCCTGCGCGACGGCGCCGACCTCGTCGTCTCTTCGACCCCCTCCGCGGCCTATGATTCGCTGTCCCACGCGCTGCGAACGGGCCGGCTCGCGGCCGAGCGCGTCCGGGAAGCATCGCGGCGCATCCTCGCTGCCAAGGCGTGGAGCGGTCTTGAACTGGTGACTCCCGAGCCGCGCGGAGGGGGCGACGGCTCCACCCGGAGTCTGCGGATCGACCCCCTCCGAGCGCCTTCGGCCTCGCTCCTGCACCGCACCCAGCTCCTCACCGCCGAGATCGCTCGCGCGAGCGTGGCCGTCGTCCAGACCGAAGAGGGCCCGCTGCCGCTGGTCGGCCCGCGCCCGCGGCGGGTGTTCACGGTCGTGCTCGACCCCGGCGCATCCGTCGAGCGCGCACTGCCGTTCGTGAACACGCTCGCGACGGGGCTGGGGCCGGGCTCGTCGGCCAGCTACGCCCGCCTCGGGCTGGGGAAGGACGAGGCGCACTACCGGGAGGCCCTGGACGCCACCCGCGACGCGGACGTGGTGGTGATCGCCGCCTTCCCCGACGCCGACGGACGACTGGCCGCCCGCCACCAGGCCGTCCTCGGCTCGCTCCCGACCCGCCTCCCGACGGTGATGGTCGCCTTCGACGATGGCGCGCTGGCCGCGGGCATGCGCCGCCCCGACGCGCTGCTCGTCGCGAACGGCACGTCGGAGATGGCCCAGACCGCCGCCGCGCAGGCCATCGCGGGACAGATCCCGGTGTCCGGTCGCCTGACCCGTCCGGTCGCAGGCCTCGCGGCAACCGGCGACGGCGTCCGCCTCGCGCAGCAGGTCCTTCGGCCCGGCAGTCCCGAAGAGGCGGGCATCGCCGCCGGAGCCGCCGCGCGCATCGACGACGTGATGCAGCGGGCCGTCTCGTCTGGCGCCTTCCCAGGCGGCGCCATCGCCGTCGGACGCTCGGGCGTGCTGCTGGCGCTCCAGGGCTACGGCCGCCTCACCGCAGGCGGCGCACGCGTCACGCCGGATACGCCGTACGACCTCGCTTCCCTCACCAAGGTGGTCGGGACGACGGCCACCGCCATGCGGATGGTCGAGGATGGCCGCCTCGACCTCGACGCCGAGGTGGTCGAGACCCTGCCTCGCTTCCGGACGATGGGCAAGGAGTACGTCACCACCCGCCAGTTGCTCTCCCACTCGGCGGGACAGCGCCCGTGGTACCCGTTCCACGCCCACGACATCGCCTCGCGTGAGGAGGCGCTGGACTTCATCTACGCCGACACCCTCCGCTATCCCCCGGGCACGCGGTCGCGATACAGCGACTTCGACATGATCGTGCTCGGGGAGATGATGACCACCATCACCCGCGAGCCGCTCGGCGACCTGTTCGACGATGAGATCTTCGAGCCGCTCGGCATGACCGCGACTGGCTTCCGGGGCGTGGGCGTGCGTGACCCCGAGGCCGCGCCGACCGAGACCGATGCCACGTGGCGAGGACGGACGCTGCAGGGCGAGGTCCACGACGAGGCCGCGTCGGTGTTCGGGGGCGAGGCGGGCCACGCGGGGCTGTTCTCGACCGCCGCCGACATGGCCCGCTTCGGCTTCATGCTCGCCAACGGCGGGCAGGCCAACGGCACGCGCATCTTCCGCCGGACGACCCTGGAGCGGTTCACCGAGCGCGTCCGCCTCCGAAGCACCTACCCGACCGGCCTCGGGTGGATGGTGAACTACGGCGACACGTCGGCGGGGAGCGCCTTCGGGCCACGCTCCTTTGGCCACACCGGCTTCACGGGCACCTCCATCTGGGTCGACCCCGACCAGGAGTTGTTCGTCGTGCTTCTCACCAACCGCGTCCACCCGTCGCGACGCAACACCCGGATCCGCGAGGTGCGCCCGGCGCTCGCCGACGCGGTAGCGGGTGCCATCCAGACCCCACCTCGCGAGCCCGCCCGCGCCTGGGGCTTCGGCCCCGTCCCCACGGACTTGCCCGGCGTCGCCGTTCGCTAGCGGACCCGACCGCCGTTCGGAGCGCGGCTCCGCCTCCTCCCCTCGTCTATGCCCACCTACGTCTACCGCCGCCCCGACGGCACCACCTTCGAGGCCTTCCAGAGCATCTCCGCTCCGGCCCTCACCGAGGACCCCGAGACGGGTGTCCCCGTCACCCGCGTCATCTCCGGCGGCGCCGGCCTGCAGTTCAAGGGCGACGGCTTCTACATCACCGACTACGTCAAGAAGAGCGGCTCGGCGAGCGAGTCGGGCGAGGCGGCGCCGAAGAGCGAGACCTCCTCTGCCAAGCCCGCGCCGAAGAAGGCGGACAGCGCGCCCAAGGCGTCGACCAGCAGCAGCTCGTCGGCGAGCGAGTAGGCCGGGCTACGGCACCACGCCGGATCGCCACTGCCGCTGGACGTGGCGGAGCAGGTCGGCGTAGGCACGGCTGCGCTGGAAGGTGAGGACGGAGAACGAGGCGCTCTCGAACGGCCGCCCGGCGGTCCGCTCGAAGACGAACAGCGACGGGCCACCGCCGCCGAGGGCGTAGCTCCAGCGCTCGCCGGTCGGGGTCGCCTCCACGAAGCCGGGCGGGCCGAGGAGGACGTAGAGCATGCCCTGGTCCGTCTTCCACCCCTCCTTGTAGGTCGCGAAGAGCCGGTTGGCCTCCTCGACCCGCTCGTAGTACGCGCGGACGGTCGCCGCCGCGAGGCGACGGTCGTCGAGGCGCTCACCCCAGAACCGGTCGAAGGCACGCCGCTGCGCGGCCGGGCTCTCGGCCTCGGTGATGGCATCGAACTCCCCCGGCCTGGCGAGGTACGTCAGAGGCCCGATCAGGTCGCCGAGGCGGGTCACCTGGGGATAGTCGCGGCGGCGCACGACGAACAGCCGCTCCGAGGCGTCGAGACTCTCGCCGCCGGGGGCTTCCACCCGGATCTCCGCCCGGTACACGCCGGGGTCGAGCGGCGGCACCGGGGCCTCCACATCGACGGCGTCCGCCGGGTTGAGGAGGGTCTGGCGGACCGTCTGGACCGTGTCGACGCGCGACGCGTCTACGCCGCGAGCGGCGAGGCTGCCCTCCAGCGGCACGAAGTCGTCCATGGGTCGGGCCGGCGCGTCGTCGGCGGTCAGGCGGAGGACCGTGAGGACCGTCACCGCCTCGTCGGGGAGTCCGGTGGCCTGTGCGACGGCGCGGAGCGAATCGAGGCGCGCCGGCACCGCGGACACATCCACCGGGGCGACCTCTCCCGAAGGCTGCTCCCCTTCGAGGCGGAGACCGCCCAGAGCCGGTGCTTCCGACGGGACCGCGACGACGACCTGAAGCTGGCGCTCCGCCGTTCGTCCGCTTCCGAGGTCCTCCAGAACGGCCCGGACGAGGTAGCGACCCGGCGGCACGTCGAACCGCTCGGCCCGCCACGTCGGCGTCACAGACCTCGCCGCCTCGCCAGCCCCGACCCGGAGGGAGTCGCGGACCGAGCGCGTGCGCGGGGCGCCTCCCTCCTGCTCAACGGTCACCACCCACTCGGCCGCCGCGACGAGGCCGTCCTCGGCCGGGCGGAACACCAGCGAGGACGGCGGAAGCCCGAGGCGCACGTCCACGCCCGATGCATCGTCCCGGACGCTGGCGACGGCGTCGAGGACGAACACTGGCTCACCGGCCCGGTAGGCCGCCGCGTTGGCGTCGATCCGCGCCTCAGGGGGCACCGATCCGCTGCACCCGACCCCCATCAGCGCCACGCCGACCAGGACGAGCGCGCGCAGGCGGGACCGCGGCGGGGCCACCTGTCGTCCCGGTCTGCGACAGCGGGGCCAAGCGCTGTGTCGGGGACGCCCGGCCCGGCGTCTCAGCACGCGTCGTCGGCGTCCATGGACGCGCGTGCCGCCGCGACGATGGCGGCGAAAGAGGCCGCGTCCAGGCTCGCACCACCGACGAGAGCACCGTCGAGGTCGGGCTGCGCGAACAGCTCCGCCGCGTTGTCGGGCTTGACGCTGCCGCCGTAGAGGATCTCGATGTCCTCCCCCTCCTCGAAGCGCGCAGCCAGCGCCCCGCGGATGGCCGCGTGCATGGCCTGCGCCTGCTCCGGGGAAGCGGTGCGCCCGGTGCCGATGGCCCAGACGGGCTCGTAGGCGACCACGAGGTCGGCCGACTCCACCTCGGCGAGCGAGTCGGCGAGTTGGGCGAGCACGATCGCCTCGGCGTCGCCGGATTCGCGCTCCTCCAGCGTCTCGCCGACGCACAGGATCGGGGCCAGACGGGCGGCCTGCGCGGCGCGCACCTTCTCGGCCACGAACGCGCTCGTCTCTCCGAACAGCTGCCGCCGCTCGGAGTGGCCCACGATGACGTACTCGACCCCGAGATCGTCCAGCATCGACGCGGCGACCTCGCCCGTGAACGCACCCGACGCGGCCGGGTGGACGTTCTGAGCGCCGAGCCGCACCTCGCTGTCGCGGAGCCGCTCGGCGACGGCATCCAGCCAGATGGCAGGTGGGCACACGGCCACGCCCACGTCGTCCGCGTCGGCGGCGACGGCCGCCACGACGTCGGCGGCGAGGCCCACGGCATCCGCGTGGCTGAGGTTCATTTTCCAGTTTCCAGCGACGAGCATCGGTTCGGGGTCAAGAGTCAGAAGAAGGGTCTGCCTGGTGAGCCGCCACCTCGGCGGTCACCGCTTCGGCGAGGGACGAGAGGAGCCGGAGCTCGTCCTCGGTCCAGGCATGGGGCGAGTGGTCGATGGCGCAGAGGGCGCCGATGACGTGACCGTCGGGTGCGGCCACGGGGACGCCGAGGTACGCGATCACGTCCATGGCCTCGACGGCCGGATTGTCGGAGACCCGCGGTGACGTCCGCGCGTCGTCCACCACCATCGGCCGCCGTTCGTTGGCGACGTGCTGGCAGAAGGAGTGGCTGAGCGGCGTCTCCGTCAGGTCTGTCCCCGTCCGGCCGGCGAACACCTGGCGGTCCTCGTCGACGAGCGAGACGAGGGACACCGGTACGCCCAAGGACGCGGAGACGAGCCGGGTCAGCGCCTCGAACGACTCCGAGGGCTCGGCGCCCAGAAGGCCCGTCCGGCGGAGCGCGTCGAGGCGCGCGGCGAGGGCGGCAGGGTCGGGGGGGGCGGCCAGCACGCCGACGTCCACCGTCTCAGCCGAAGCGCCCTGCCCGCCCCAGCCCCCGGCGTCCACCAGGTCGGCCCACCGCTCGGCGGCGTCGGCGTCCTGGATCGGGGTCGTGTCGTAGGCGACGCCCACGAGGCGCGTCCCTTCCTCACCGGGGATGGAGGTGCCCCGAACCCAGAGGCTCGCCGGGTTGTCGGCCAGCCGCGCCCGCAGGTCGAGGGTTCGTCCTGGCGCGGCCAGCACATCGCGGAAGGCTGCCCTGGCGACCTCGGGGTCGATGAGGGCGTCGGCGAGATCCTCGACGGACTTGGCCCCTGGCCGCCCGAACAGCGCGCGGAGGACGGCGGTGGAGCGGACGAGGTGACCGTGAGCGTCCAGCACGAAGGTGCCGACCAGCCCCGCCTCGACGGCCCCTTCGATCTCCTCGGCATGGATGCGCGAGGTGACATCCACGACGGCCACGACGGCACCGCGGACGTCGCCCCCCACGCGGACCGGGGCGAAGGCGAGGTCGAGCCACTCGGCCGGCCGCAGGTCCGAGGCGGCGCGGCGCACGCGGGTGCGCACGGTCTCACCGGACAGCGCGCGCTGCCAGTGTGCTCCCCAGGTGCCCCGCTCCAGAACGGGCTCGCCGAGAAAGAGCGCCTCGTCGGCGTCGAGGCCGAGGTCGCGGGCCGACTGGTTGACGACCAGGACCCTCCCCTCGGCGTCCACCGAGGCGATGGCGTCGGGGGTGGCGTCGAGGACGGCGCGGAGTTGGGCGCGCTCCCGGTCCAGCGCCATGTGCGCGTCCTGAAGGTGCGCCTCCGACGCCAGCAACGTGGTCACGTCGCGGGCCTCCAGCAAGAACCAGAGCTCTCCGTCGGGGCCGTCGACCGACTGCACATCCACGAGGAGGGTGCTCTCGACGCCGTCGCGGCGAATGGGCGCCAGGAATCGGTCGAGGAGCCCGCCTCGCGCCAGACGGACGCTCTCTGCCACTCGATCCGGCTCTGCCCACCACGGCGCCTCCTGCACCTGCGAGCCGAGGGCGACGCGGCGGGAGGGAAACAGGTCGGCCGCGGCATCGCTCAGAGCCCGGATTCGCCCCTCGCCGTCGGCGACGAGGCTGAGACCGAACGACGCCTCGAACACGGTCTTGTAGAGGTCCGCCGGCATGGGTGAGGGCACGCCCTCCCGGACCACCTCGTGGCGGTCGGTCGGCGCAGGGTCGAGCGAGGGGCGCAGGTCCATCGGAAGAGAGCGTCAGGCGGGCAGTTTGGCGAGAATCTCCTCCGCGTGGCGGTCAGTCTTGGGTCGCTTGAACACGTGGATCACGCGGCCGTCGGCTCCGATCAAGAAGGTCGTCCGCTTCGTCCCCATGGACTTCCTGCCGTACAGGTTCTTCTCCCCCCACGCGCCGTAGGCCTCCAGGATCTCGTGCTCGGGGTCCGCGAGGAGCGGGAACAGGAGGTCGTACTTGGCCGCGAACCGCTCGTGGCTCTCGACCGGATCGGCCGAGACGCCGACGACCGCTACGCCCGCCTCGGTGAGGTCGCCTGTGTGGTCGCGGAGGTTGCACGCCTGCTTGGTGCAGCCCGGCGTGTCGTCCTTCGGGTAGAAGTAGAGCGCGAGCGGCTTCCCCGCGAAGTCGGCCAGCCGGACGGTCGCGCCGGTCTGGTCGATGCCTTCGAAGGCAGGGGCGAGGTCTCCGGGGGCGGGCATGTCAGCCATGGACGGTCGAGATCGAGTCGGTGAGGGAGCGAATGGCCGCGAGATGGTCGTGGGCCGTGAGGTCGAGTTGGAGCGGCGTCACCGAGACGTAGCCGTCGCGGATGGCGGCCAGGTCGGTGTCGTCGCCCTCGTCGAGGTCGATGAACCGGCCGCCGAGCCAGTAGTAGGGCCGCTGCGTCGGGTCGAGACGCTCCTCGAACTCCTCCTCCCAGCGCGACCGTGCCTGCCGCGTGGTGCGCACCCCCGCGAGGTCGGCCAGCGGACGGTCGGGCACGTTGACGTTGAGCAACACGCCCGGCGGGAGGCCGTCGGCGAGGACGCGCTCGGCGAGCGACCGCGCGACGGCGCCGGCGGCCTCGAAGTCGGTCGGCACCCAGGCGTCGTGCGAGATGGCCAGCGACGGGATGCCGAGGATGGTCCCCTCGGTGGCCGCGCTCACCGTCCCGGAGTACATCACGTTGACGGCGGTGTTGGGGCCGTGGTTGACGCCCGACACCACGAGGTCGGGCACGCGAGGCAGCAGCTTCTGGACGCCGATCTTGATGCAGTCGGCCGGGGTGCCCGTCACGGCGCGCGCCCAGACCGGGCCGCTCGGCCCGTCGAACACGACCGGGTGCACCCGCATCGGGTCCCGGATGGTGATCGAGTGGCCGACGGCGCTCTGCTCGGCGAACGGCGCCACCACGGCGACCGTCCCGAGGCCGTCCATGGCCGCCGCCAGCGCCGCGATGCCCGCCGCGTCGATGCCGTCGTCGTTGCAGACGAGGATCAGCGGGAGGTCGGCCGGGGCGTCGAGAGGGTCGGGACGGGTCACAGGCGAGGGTGGGGGTGAGGAGGGCAAGATGCGACCGCGCGGCACCGGGAGGAGCCGGAGTCACCGAGTTGCCCGGAACTTTCCGATCCGTTGAACCCGCACTTAGTAGCTCTCCTCCTCGCCCGGGAACGCCCGCGCCCGCACGTCCGCGACGTAGCGCCCGACGGACTCGGTCACCGTCGTCCCGAGGTCGGCGTAGTGCCGGACGAAGCGCGGGTTGAAGTCTTTGGTCAGGCCCAGCAGGTCGTGCGTCACGAGCACCTGCCCGCTGCACCCGACGCCTGCCCCGATCCCGATGGTCGGGATGTCGACGCTCGCCGTCAGGTCGGCGGCCAGCCCGGCGGGGATCTTCTCGAGGACGACGCCGAACACGCCCGCCTCGGCCAGCTTGCGCAGGTCGGTGCGCGTCTGGTCCGCCTCGTCGGCGTCGCGGGCGCGCACCTTGTACGTCCCGAACTTGTAGATGCTCTGAGGGGTCAGGCCGAGGTGCCCCATGACCGGGATGCCGGCGCCCAGGATGCGGCGCACCGAACTGAGCACGCCCGCGCCGCCCTCCAGCTTGACGGCGTGTGCGCCGGTCTCCTTCATCACCCGGATCGCCGAGCGCAACGCCTCCCGACTCGACCCCTGGTAGGCCCCGAACGGCAGGTCCACGACCACGAGCGCACGCTGAACGCCGCGCACCACGCACTGGGCGTGGTAGATCATCTGGTCCAGCGTGATCGGCAGCGTCGTCTCGTGGCCTGCCATCACGTTCGACGCCGAGTCGCCGACGAGGAGCACGTCGACCCCCGCCTCGTCGAGCAGGCGCGCCGAGGTGTAGTCGTACGCCGTCAGCATCGCGATGGGCGTCCCCTCGTCGCGCATCGCCTGGAGCGTCTGGGTGGTGACGCGCTTGACGTGGGCGGCGGTGGTCGGGCGGACGGTCTCGGTGCTCATGGGGATCGGGGACGGCCTCGAAGAATACGCTTGCCTCCGGGCGCTGCCGGTCGGCGCGCTCCGGCACGAAAAAGGGCGCCGCCCCTCACGAGGCGACGCCCACTGGCGAACCGAGGCGGGACTACTGGCCCGCGCCGGGCGCGACTGGGGCTCCCTGCTGCTGCTGCTGACCCAGCGGCGGCGTGTTCGGGTCGATGCCCAGACGCGTCATGATGGCCACCGTCAGGTCCTCGATGCGGTCGCTGCGGTACAGGAAGACCGGCGCGTTGTTGGCGACGGTCGGCAGCACGAGGTCGTAGCTGCCCGCCTCGGCCTCAGCCTGGATGGCCTCGTCGATCTGGTTGAGGACCGGCTGCAGGAGGCGTGCCTCGGCGTAGCTGAGGTACTGGAGGCCCTGTACCTCCGCCTGCTCGATGTCATTCTGCAGCGCGAGCAGCTCCTGCTGGCGCTCCTGGCGCGCGGCGTCCGTCGCGAGCGGGCTCTGGTCGAACGTCTGGTACTCCTCCAGCTGCGTGTTGAACACGCCGCGGAGCGAGTCCTGCACGACGCGGACACGCTGGCTGACGGCCACCTGCTGCTGCTGGAGCTGCTGCTGGACGGTCGCGAACGCGGGCATGCGGATCACGATCTGGTCCGTGTCCACGAAGCCAACCTTCATCGGCTGGGCGAAGGCCGCCGGCACGAGCACGGCGACGAGGGCGACGAGGAGGAAGGGTCGAAGGGTCATGGTGAGTCTGCGAGTTAGCGGCTGGTGCCGGAAAGGCCGGCCGCCCCGAGGCCGATCCCGAGCTCCTCGAGGACGAGCTCGGTCAGGTTGTGGCGGGGCCGGGTGAAGAGGAAGAGGTAGTCGCCCGCGCGGTCGAACACAAAGTCGTACTCGCCGTCCGTGGCGACGACCTCGATGGCGGCGAGGAGCCGCTCCTGCGCAGGCCGGAGGCGCGTCTGCTGCTCGCGGAACAGCTCGCCCTGCGGGCCGAAGTAGCGATTGCGGAGCGCGTCGCGCTCGGTCCGCTTGGCCGCGATCAGCTCCTGCTGGGCCACGCGCTCCTCGTCGGTGTAGAGGATCTCGCGGGCGGCGTACTGGTCGGCCATCTCGTCCGCCTCGGTCGAGAGCGCGGTCACCTCGCTCTGCCACTGCTGCGTCAGGCGCTCCAGCTCCTGCTGGGCAGTCTGAAACTCAGGCATCTGGGCGAGAATCACCGACGAGTCGACGAAGCCGAGCTTCTGCTGGGCGGCGGCGGCCGGGACGAGGACGGCGGCGACGAGGACGAGGGAGAGCAGGCGCATCATGGAGATGGAGTCGGTGGAACCGGCGAAGGGTAGCCAGCGGACCGGACGCCACAAAGGCACTCCGGCCGCTACTGCCCCGAGGCGGTTACTGTCGCCCACCGAGCGAGAACTGGAAGCGCCAGTGCGGCTGGGCATCCTGGATGTCGCTGGCGGACGTGCTCAACGGCGTGAACTCGTCGATCTGATAGCCCATGTTGATGTCCACCAGACCCAGGATCGGGAGGAAGATCCGAGAGCCGACGCCCGCGGCCCGGTATAGCCGCGCCGGGTCGTAGTCCTCGAACCCGTTGTACGTGTTCGCCGCGTCGACGAAGAGGTAGGGCGCGAGCGACAGCTGTGGCGTCTGGAACAGCAGGATGCCCAGCTCGGCCTCGTACTTGTTCAGGATCCGTCCGCCGACCGACTGGCCGTTCAGGCGGGGGCCGATGGCCTCCAGCGGGTAGCCGCGCAGGAACACGAGGTCCCGCCCGAAGCCGCGCGAGATGCTGGACGTGCCGCTCGCCTCCAGCGGCGTGCCGCCGATCAGGTAGCGCTGGAATCGGACGTCCTCACCGGTGAGCGAGCCGATGTAGCCGAAGCGGGTCCGCACGCTGGCCGTCAGGCGGCCGACCACCGGCGTGTAGAACGCCGAGTTCAGGTCCCACTTGTGGTACTGGATGAAGTCGCCGATGGGCGGGGCGACCGTCAGCGACAGGCCGACCTGGGAGCCGCTCTGCGGGAAGGTCGGGTTGTCGAGCGCGTTGCGCGAGATCGACTGGGTGACGGTCAGCTCCTGGCTGAGGCCCTCGGGCAGCACCGGGCTGTTGAGCCCCTCCACGTCGTAGAGGCGGTAGCCGAGGTTGGTGCCCGTCGTAAAGAAGTCGTCGGGCCACTTGAGGCGCTGACGGTAGAAGATCTGCGCGGCGGCCGTCGAGTAGAGCCCCGTCGACAGGCTCGACGTGCTGAACTGCTGGCGGCGGTAGGACAGCGAGAAGCCGACCGGCGTCGCCCGACCGCGGAACCACGGCTCGGTGAACGAGAGCGAGTAGATCTGCGCCCGCGTGCCGTACGTCTGGACCTGGAGCGACAGCTGCTGCCCGTCGCCGGTCGGCATGCCGCCCTCGAAGCCGCGGACGAGGTTCTGGACCGAGAAGTTGGAGAACGTCACGCCCGCCGACAGGATCAGGCCGATGCTGCTGCCGCCGTAGCCGCCCGACAGCTCCAGCTGGTCCGACGAGGTCTCGGCGAGGTTGTAGACGAGGTCGACCGTCTTGGTCTCCTGGTTCACGTTCACCGCCGGCCCGGAGCCGAAGCTGGCCGGGTCGAAGTAGTTGAGCGTCGCCAGCTCGCGCACGCTCCGCTCGATCGCCTGGCGGCTGAACGGCTGGCCCGGCACCGTCCGCAGCTCGCGGCGGATGACGTGCTCCTTGGTGCGCGTGTTGCCCGCGATGCGGATGTCGCCGAACTCGTAGACCTCGCCCTCGGTGATCTCGAACGACAGGTCGAGCGAGTCGCCCGGCGCCTCGGTGATCTCCGGGGCGATGTAGAACTCGTAGTACCCGCGGTCCTGGTACAGGCTCGTGATGTCCGTGTGGTCGGCCGAGTAATACAGGTTCGTCTCGATGCGCGACCGATCGTAGGCGTCGCCAGGCGACAGCCCCAGGGCGAACTCCAGCTGGGCGTCGGTATAGATCGTGTTGCCCTCGAAGACGACGTTCCGGATGTGGTACTTGGGGCCCTCGTCCACCGTCACCTCGACCACGAGGTCCTCCTCGCCATCCTCGTTGACTTCCGTGAACACGGAGTCGCGGACAACACGGGCGCCGTAGTAGCCGCGATCGTTGTAGAACCGGACGAGGCTCGCGAGGTCCTCGTCGAAGCCCTCCTGGTCGAACGTCTCGCGCTTCCAGAAGCGCCACCAGCGGCGCTCGGGCGTGTTCTTGAGGCGCCTCCGGAGCGTGCTCTCCGAGAACACCTCGTTGCCCACGAACCGCACGTCGGTGACCGACTGGCGCTCGCCGCGCTCGACGACGTACGACACGACCACGCGGCCGTCGGGGTCCGTCGTCTGGCTGGAGGCCACCGTCGGCGTGCGGTAGCCCTGCTCGCGGAGGTAGCCCTCGATGGTCAGCGCGCCGCGCTCGATGTCCGACTGCCGCACCGCCCGGCCACGCAGCAGCGGGATCTGGGGCGTCAGGTCGTCCACACTCGACGAGCGGAGGCCCTCGATGGAGAACGACGCCAGGCGCGGCTGCTCGACCACGCGGATCGTCAGGAAGACGCCGTCACCGGCCACCTCGGTCGCCTCGATCTGGGCGTCGGAGTATCCGCCCCGCGAATACAGCAGGCGGACGGCCTCGCCGAACGACGGGTCCCACGGGAGCACGACCCGCGTGCCCGGCCGGATGCCGCTGATGGACCGGACGAGCGCCTCGCTTTCCGTGTTGAGGGCGCCCTCCACGGTGACCGACAGGACCTCGTAGGTCGTGGCCTGCGGCGCGGGCGTCTGCGCGAGCGCAGGGGCGGCAGCGAGGAGGAGGACGGCGAGGGCGCGCAGGGGTGCGAGCGATCGGAGCATGCGGAGCACAGCGGCGAGGCGGACCGGCAGAGCCGGATGGAGCGTCAGAGGGTACGGAGCCGACCCCGAGGGGCGGGCGCAGAGACGGCGAAAACGAGAGGACTCACCGTGTGTCAGCCCGAACGGCACCCCGGATTGCTTATTGCAAGTCGGCGATGAGGGCGCGGGGTCTTCCCCTACGCGTCGGCGACACGTCCGAAGCGCCGGTCGCGGCCCTGGTAGCTCCGGATGGCGTCGTACAGCGCCTCACGGCGGAAGGCGGGCCAGTACTTCTCGGTGACGTACAGCTCGGTGTAGGCCACCTGCCAGAGCAGGAAATTGCTCAGCCGCATCTCCCCCGCCGTGCGGACCAGCAGGTCGGGGTCGGGCAGGCCGCGCGTCAGGAGGGCCTCCGAAACGCTCTCCTCGGTGATGTCGGCCGGGTCCAGCGTGCCCGCCCTGGCCGCCTCGGCGATGGCGCGGACCGCCTCGGTGATCTCCCACCGGGAGCCGTAGCTGAGCGCGAGGGTCAGCGTCATCCGCGTGTTGCCCGCCGTCAGGTCGAGCGCCTCCTTGAGTTCGCGCTGGCCCCGCGCCGGGAGCCGCCCGAGGTCGCCGATGGCGTGCAGGCGGATGCCGTTGCGGTGCAGCTTGTCCGCCTCCTTGCGGATCGTCCGCACCAGCAGTTCCATCAGCGCCGTCACCTCGGCCGCGGGTCGGTGCCAGTTCTCGGTCGAGAACGTGTAGAGCGTCAGGTGCTCGACGCCGATCTGCGCGCACGCCTCGGTGATGTCGCGCACCGACACGACGCCCTCGCGGTGCCCGATCACGCGCGGCTTGCCCTTTTCGTTGGCCCAGCGCCCGTTGCCGTCCATGATGCACGCGATGTGCGCCGGGATCGGCCCGCGCGCCTTCAGGTCGGCCTGCGCCTGCAGGTCGGCCGCGCTCTGGTCGACGCCGGAGAGGCGCACGGGCGTATCGAGGGTCTTGGACGGCATGGCCCGAAGGTAGTCAGGTGACGGCGGGGCCTCGCGTGAGACCCTGCGAATCCTCGGCTCATCGCTCGCGGCTCACGGCGTCGCCCGCACCCACTCCAGCGAGCGCCGGATGCCCTGCTCAAACGTCACCCGCGTTCGGAACCCCAGATCGGCCTTCGCGGGGGCGATGGGAAAGTCCTGGGGGCGACTCAGGAGCAGCACCGCGTGGCGCGTCAGCAAGGGCCGCTCCGGCCGACGCAGCAGCCGGTGCGCCTGCTCCATCGCCCACCCGGCGCCGAGCGCGACCGGCTCCGGCAACGACAAGCGCGGGGCGGGCACCCCGACCCCCTCAGCCAGCGCCTCCATGTAGGTCCGCCACGTCGTCGGCGCCTCGTCGCGGAGGGTGTAGGCCCTCCCCACCGCCGCCGGACGCGTCGCCGCCTCGACGATGGCCTCCACGGCGTGGTCGATGTAGAGCAGCCCGGCAGGTGCCCGTCCTTGCCGGATGTGGACCATGTCCCCCGCCCGAAGCGCCTGGACGACGTCGCGTACCAGCGTCACCGACCCGGGGCCGTAGATCGAAGCAGGACGCACGATGGTCGTCGGCATGCCGCTCCGCCCCACGAACGCCTGCACCACGCGTTCGCCGAGCGCCTTCGAGCGCGGGTACGGAATGCGAGTCGCCTCGTCGGGCTCAGGCGCCTCGGGCACGACGCGGGGGTACCCGAACACGTCGGTGGAGCTGACGTGCAGGACGCGCTGCAGCGATGGGGTGCGCTCCGCCGCCCGCAGCAGGCGCTCCACGCCGGCCACGTTCGCCTCGAAGAACTCTTTCCAGGGCGCCCAGTCGGTCACCCGACCGGCGCAGTGGTACAGCACCTCGACGCCGTCCAGTGCCCGCGCCAGGCTCGCCTCGTCGCCCAGGTCCCCGGTCACGACCTCGACCTCTGCGTCACTGAGGCGGCGGAGGTCGCTCGTGGGCCGCGCCAGAACGCGTACGGTTGCGCCTCGCTCGACCAACCCGCGGGCCAGCGCCCCGCCGAGAAAGCCGCTGGCTCCGGTGACGAGGGCGTCGGGCATGAGACTCCAGAGCGTTGCAAGCTGTTCATCTCGAACGACTTCGAGACGCGCGGACCCACAAGATGGAGCAAAACCACTGCCCCACACGCGCCGCGAAGGAACGGGCGCCTAGCGCACGACCACCGCCTCCCGTACGCGCCGCTCCCGGTCCTCCGGCCCGCCCGGCCCCACCGGCACCGGGAGCTGGCCGTCCGTGATGCGCCCCTGCACCGTCAGCGCGATCAGCACGCCGCCGTCCAGCGTCACCACGACCTGCTTGCCCACGTTCGCCCCCGTCATCTCCGCGAACCGCTCCGCCGCCGCGTCCGTCAGCACCACCGCCAGCGTCGGCCCCATATAGGCGTCCTCGATCCGCTCCACGGCCCGCACCGCATCGGCCCCGAGGCGGAGGGACTCGGTGCCGACCGTGACCACCAGCCCCTCCCCCGCCAGCACCACGTCCGTCGGCGGGGCGACGTCGGGCGACGGGGGCGGCGCAGGGTCCGGCCCGGGGGAGGCCGCCGGAGCTGCTGACCGTGGAGAGGACGCTGCGCGAGACATGGAGTCCTCCACGGCCGCATCAGCTGCCGCAGGCGTCTGCGGAGGCGCCGACTCGGAGAACCGACACCCGGCGACCGCGCCGAGCACCACACAGAGCAGGAAAAGGCGAGTGGCTACCATCCGTTTACCGGCACCAGGACCACCCACTCCCCATCGACCTGCTGGGTGCTCATCATCCACACATTCACGTACCCGTCCTCCTGCATCTCGTCGTCGAAGGGCTCCCGAAGACGCGTCACCACGTGGACGATCCCGCCCTCGGCCTGCACGGAGCCGATAGGGACGAGCGGCTCCTGCGCGAGGCGCGAAGCCCCGGCCGAGACGAACGACAGCGCGAGCACCTCGGCGTCCGTCAGGGCATCCACGCCGCCCTCGGGCAACTCCCGTTCGAGGACGTCGGCCACCGCAATCCACTCCGACCTCGGGCCCACCCCCGGGGACACGCGCACCGAGTCGCCCCGAACGTCGAGCTCCGGACGAGTCTCCTCCAGGATGTCCCCGAGGACGGCCGGGTGCATCAAGCGGAGCATCGTCAGCCAGTCCGCCGCCGCGTTCGCCTCGGAGAACGAGACCACGGTGGCCTCGGGCGTGGACCGGTCCAGCCCCCGACGCACCGCCGCGAACCGGGCGCTGCGACTGTCGGCCGCCCCCGTGGCCGCGCGGACCGTCGCCACCACCGACCGGGCCTCGTCCAGAGAAAACTGGCCGCTGATCTGGATCCGTCCATTCGGAATGCGCTCGTTGATCGTCGGCGCGAGCAGCACCCGACCATCCAGCACGATCGCCAGCGCGAGCCCGACCCGCTCTCCCGTCAGATCCGAGAACCGAGCGGCGGACGCCGGCGCCAGTTCCAGAGAGACCACCGGCATCTCGGAGTAGGGGTCGAAGTCGAGCCCGGCGCTCGCGACCGCGCCCTCCCCGAGCGGCATCAGCACGTCCCCGAGGTAGATCGTCTTCCCCTCGTAGTCCCGGCTCTCCATCCCGGTCGTGTCCTGCCTCACAAAGCCTGGAAACTCCGGGACGACCGCGTCCCGCAGGACGAGACGCGCCTCCTGCGCCCCGACGGGAACCGTCAGGAGGACGGACAGCAGTACCAGGACCGTGCGCATCGGGGCTACCGGCTGAGGTACAGGTTGCGCATCTCGAACGGCTTCGCGATGTGCTCGTCCGTGATGTCGTCCACGAACGCGATCGCCTCCCCGGTCGACTTCATCTCCGGCCCCAGTTCCTTGGTCACCTCGGGGAACTTGTCCCACGAGAACACCGGCTCCTTGACCGCGAAGCCCGTCAGCGTGGACTCCAGCTCGCCCGCCTCGCGGAAGGTCTGGATCTTGGCGCCCATCATCAGCTTCGCGCCGATCCGCGCGATGGGCACGCCCGTGGCCTTGGCCACGAACGGTACCGTGCGCGACGCCCGCGGGTTGGCCTCGATCACGTAGACGAAGTCCTCCCCGTCGCGCGTTTGCACCGCCAGCTGGGTGTTCATCATACCGACTACCCCGAGCCGGGTCGCGATCTTGACCACCGTCTCCTTGAGCCGCTCGATGGTGGCGTCCGAGAGCGAGTACGGGGGGATCACCGCCGTCGAGTCGCCCGAGTGGACCCCCGCGGGCTCGATGTGCTGCATCACGCCCCCGATCCACACCTCGTCGCCGTCCGCGAGGCAGTCGATGTCCACTTCGATCGCGTTCTCCAGGAAGAGGTCCAGCAGGATCTGGTTGTCCGGGAAGAGGGTCAGGATGTTGGCGACGTACTCCGCCACCTCGTCCTTGTTGATCGCGATCCGCATGCCCTGGCCGCCGAGCACGTACGAGGGCCGGATCAGGATCGGGTAGCCGATGGCCTCCGCCACCTCGACGGCCTCGTCCACCGTCGTCGCCATGCCGTAGGGCGGGAACGGGATGTCGAGCTCGGTCAGGATCTCGGAGAACTTGCCCCGGTCCTCAGCGAGGTCCATCTGCTCGTAGGGCGTCCCGAAGATGGGGAGCCCGACCTCCACGATCTCGCGCGCCAGCTTGAGCGCCGTCTGCCCGCCCAGTTGCAGGATGATGCCGTCCGGCTGCTCCAGGTCCACGATGTCGGCGACCCGTTCCCAGAAGACCGGCTCGAAGTAAAGCTTGTCTGCGATGTCGAAGTCGGTCGAGACCGTCTCCGGGTTGCAGTTGATCATGATGGCCTCGTAGCCCATCTCCTTCGCCGCGAGCACGCCGTGGACGCACGAGTAGTCGAACTCGATGCCCTGCCCGATCCGGTTCGGGCCGGAGCCCAGGATGAGCGCCTTTGGCCGGTCGCTGCGCGTCGTCTCGGTGGCCTCCGGGTCGCCCGCGCCGTCGTACGTCGAGTAGAAGTAGGGTGTCACCGCCTCGAACTCGCCCGCGCAGGTGTCCACCACCCGGAACGTCGGCGTGAGCCCCATGCCCTTGCGGGCCTCCCGCACCTCCGCCTCGGTCGACTCGGTGAACCGCGCGATCTGGACGTCCGAGAATCCGTGCTGCTTCAGCGTGAGCATCGCATCCCGGCCGAGATCGGCCAGCGGCGTGCCTTCCGTCGCCAGTTCCAGGTCGATCAGGTCCTTGACCTGGTTGAGGAACCACGGGTCGACCTTGGTCACATCGTGCACCTCGGCCACCGACGCGCCGAGGCGGAAGGCGTGGCGGATGTGGATCAGCCGGTCCCAGTACGGCCGGGCCAGACGCTGGCGGACCACCGCGCGGTCGGGCTGCACGCCGTCGAGCCCCGAGAAGCCCTGCTCCAGGCTCTGAAACGCCTTCTGGAGCGACTCCGTGAACGTCCGCCCGATGGCCATCACCTCGCCGACCGCCTTCATCTGCGTGGTCAGTTCCTCGTCGACGCCTTCGAACTTGTCAAAATTCCAGCGCGGGATCTTGGTCACCACGTAGTCGAGCGCGGGCTCGAAGCACGCCGAGGTGGTCCCGGTCACTTCGTTGGGAAGCTCGTCCAGCGTGTAGCCCACCGCGAGCCGCGCGGCCACCTTCGCGATGGGATAGCCGGTCGCCTTGGACGCCAGCGCCGAGCTCCGCGACACGCGCGGGTTGATCTCGATCACGATCATCCGCCCGCTCGCCGGGTCCACGGCGAACTGGATGTTGCAGCCGCCCGCGAACGTCCCGATGGACCGCATTGCCTTGATGGCCGCGTCGCGCATGGCCTGGTACTGCGGGTCGGTCAGCGTCTGCTGCGGCGCGACCGTCACCGAGTCGCCCGTGTGGACGCCCATCGGGTCCAGGTTCTCGATCGAGCAGATGATGACGACGTTGTCCTTCTCGTCGCGCAGCAGCTCCAGCTCATACTCCTTCCAGCCGAAGAGGCACTCCTCGATGAGCACCTCGTGGACGGGCGACAGCTCCAGCCCGCGCGTCACCTTGGCGTCGAACTCGTCGGCCGTCCAGACGATGCCGCCGCCCGCGCCGCCCATCGTGAAGCTCGGCCGGATGACGATGGGCTTGAACCCGCCGATGCCGCCCGCGCCGCCCGCCAGTTCCTGGGTGATCTCCTTGGCCTCCAGCAGCGACTTCGCCACGCGGCTCCGCGCCTGATCGATGCCGATGCTCTCCATCAGGTCGCGGAACGCCTGCCGGTCCTCCGTGATGTGGATCGCGTCGATGTCGACCCCGATCACCTGGATGCCCACCTTCTCCCAGTACCCCTGCTGGTGGAGCGTGTCGGCGAGGTTGAGGGCCGTCTGGCCACCCATCGTCGGGAGCACGGCGTCCGGCCGCTCCTTCTCGACGATCTCCTTGATGCTCTTGGCCGTCATCTCCTGGAGGTAGACCACGTCGGCCGACATCGGGTCGGTCATGATGGTCGCCGGGTTGGAGTTGAGCAGGACCACGCGGTAGCCCTCCTGGCGGAGGGCCTTCGCGGCCTGCGTGCCGGAGTAGTCGAACTCACAGGCCTGCCCGATCACGATGGGGCCGGAGCCGATGAGCAGGATCGTCGAGATGTCAGTGCGCTTGGGCATTCGAGAGGTTCAGGGTTCAGAGTTCAGGGTTCGTCGCCAGCAAACCCGAGGGCTTCCTGGAGAAGCGTGCCGTGCGTGCGGTCGGTTCAGACCCCGAAGTCGATGGCCCGCCCGTGCGAACCCTGAACCCCGGACCCTGAACCTGCTGGCGTCAGCCCGCGCTAAAGCCGCCGACGGTCTTCTTCTCGTCGCGCTCCAGCACGACCAGCGCGGCGAACTGGGCGGGGGCGGTCGCGCCGCCGGTGCCGCCCATCGCCGAGGACGACAGGATGCGCCAGTCGTTGTTGAGGAGGGTCGTCAGCTCGTCCAGGCTCTCGGTCGGGTGACCGGGCGCGTAGTGGACGACAAGGGCTTTGCGTTGGGCGGGCATGGGATCAGGCAGATGGGCCCACCTCGGTCGCTCCGTCGGGAGCGTCGCCGAGGCGGGGCGGGTCGAAGAGAGTCGTGAACGTGAACGCCTCAGCCGTCGGGCCGTGGGCGTGGAGATGGTCCAGCCGCGCCTTCGCGTCGTCGGCCGACGGCTCGGTGCCCTCCGCCACCCACCAGAGCGCGTAGTGCGGGCGGCCGAACGCCGAGAACCATTCCTTGCGCCGCTTGACGTAGTGGGCGTGGCCGGACTGGTAGGTGTACGCCCGCAATGCGTCGACGGACCGCCACACGCTGAGATTGATCAGGATCTGGCCGTCGTCGAACACGCGGAGGGCCGTCGCGTCGCCGTCGGCGTCCTGGAGGCGCCAGACGAAGCCGGGCGACCGCTCGGCGAGCAGGTTGATGGGATCGAGGGCGCGGGCGAACTCGGCCATCACGGCCCCGTCCATCGGGCCTTTCGCGCGGGCGACGTTGACTTGGGCGAGGTGGGGCATGGAGTCAGCGGCCGACCGGCGACCAGGCGTCCGGCGTGATCGGCTTCTCGGAGACGGACAGGAGCATGGCTCGGACCAGCTCCGCGTCGGTCATGCCGCTCTGCTTCGCCCACAGCGTGAGGTGGTCGGACATGAGCGCCTGGAGGGCGCCGAGGCTGAACCGCCACCCGTCGGCCTCCCGAGAGAATGAGAACCGGAGCTTGGGGACCACCTGCCCCCCCGACCTCACCTCTGCCCACGCGCTGTCGCCCGTGACCGTGACGCGACCGATGCGGGTCTGCTCGACGCTCTCCCGCCCGATCCAGCCCTGGGCCACTCCGTAGGCGAGCGCCGAGCGGCCGTCCATCTGGCGCAGCGTGTCGGCTGGGACGCGAACGCGCAACGCGATCACCATCACCTCGTCGAGGAGCGGGAGTCGAGCGACGCGGGCCGAGTCGGCATCGAGCGCGAGGTCGAGCATCGCACCGTAGTACGCCACCGAGGCGGCGTCGACGACGCCGAGGGCGGCCTCGCCATCGGAGGCCAGGATCGCGGTTCTGTACGTCTCGAACGCCTCGGCGACGGCGGAGGCGTCCTGGGCTGCCAGCGGCGACCCCACGCCCACGAGCAGCACCAGCCACCCCGCGAGGGGCCGCGGGCAGGCGACGGATCGAAGGGCCTGTCGGAGGGATCTCATGGATCAGCCGGCCGGCTCACGCCGCGCAGGTCGGGCTCAGGCATCCGTAGGGGTCGCGGTGGGCGTCGGGACGGCGGGCGGCTCCGGAGCGTCGCCGTCCATGAGCGCCACGAACTGGTCGAAGAGGTAGCGGCTGTCGTGCGGGCCGGGGCAGGCCTCGGGGTGGTACTGGACCGAGAAGCCAGGGAAACGCGAGAACCGCAGTCCCTCCACCGTCTGGTCGTTCAGGTTGCGGTGGTCCACCTCGGCGATGCCGTCGAGGCCCTCCTCGCGGACCGCAAAGCCGTGGTTCTGGGTCGAGATCTCGACGTGGCCGGTCGTCAGGTTGAGGACCGGGTGGTTGGCGCCACGGTGGCCGACCTTCATCTTGTAGACCTCCAGCCCCTCGGCGAGTGCCATCAGCTGGTGGCCGAGGCAGATGCCAAAGACAGGCGTCCCGCTGGCGATCACCGCCCGCGCGGCCTCGATGGCGTCGGGCATGGCGCGCGGGTCGCCGGGGCCGTTCGAGAAGAAGACGCCGTCGGGCTCCCACGCCATCACCTCCGCGACCGGCGTGCTCGCCGGGAAGACGCGCACGCGGCACCCGAGGTGGGCGAACGACCGCAGGATGTTGCGCTTGACGCCGTAGTCGTAGACGGCCAGCGCGCGCGTGCCCTCGGTGCTGAAGTCGTAAGCCTCGCCCGTCGTGACCTGGCTCGCCAGTTCGAGTCCGTCCATGCTCGGCGCCGCCTGGGCCTTCGCCACCAGCGAGGCGTCGTCGAGGTCGACCGTCGAGATGACGCAGTTCATGACGCCCTTCGTCCGGATGTGGCGCACCAGCCGCCGCGTGTCGACGCCGGAGATGCCGACGAGCCCCATCCGGGCCATGTAGGCGTCGAGCGTTTCCTCCATGCGGCTGTTGGAGGGGTCGCGCGAGAACTGGCGGACGACCAGCCCGGCGACGTGCGGCCGGTCGGCCTCGGTCGCCTGCTCGAAGGCGCCGTAGTTGCCGATGTGCGGGTAGGTCATCATCATGACCTGCCCCGAGTAGCTCGGGTCGGTCAGGATCTCCTGGTAGCCGCTCATCGACGTGTTGAAGCACAGCTCGCCGCTGGTCTCTCCAGCGGCGCCGACGGCGGTGCCCGTGACGACGGTGCCGTCTTCGAGGGCGAGCTTGGCGGGGGCGGACGGGGTCATGGGCGCAGATACAAAAAAAGCCTCCCGAAAAACGGAAGGCTCAACGGCAGCAGGGCCGTACGAAAGAAGGCGAATCGGGAAAGGTCCGGGGGACAGGCATGGGGTCCGGCGACTCCGCCAAAGGTACCGCCACACTCGATCCTCCTGTGAGCGTGTCGCGCCGGATTCACACGGCGTTGAACTCGCGCCCCTGCCTCCGGCCGCCTCGGCGTCCGCCCGGAATGGGATTCGGAGGCCGCGCACAGGCGCGTATCCTCCCCCGCACCCGTTCAGGCCTCCCCGACCGCCCCGCGTTGCCCCCGCCTCCCTCCCGCCGCGACCGCCACGCCCCGACACGCGCTCTCGCGTGCCTCGCGGCCAGCCTCCTGCTGGTCAACGGGGCGTTCCTGCTCTGGCCCGAGGTGGACCTGGGACCGGACCTCCCGCGCGAGGCCCCCGTCCGCGAGCAGGTCGTGTTCGAAATGATCGAGCCGACACGTCAGCCGCCGCCGCCGGCGAACCCGCTCCCGATGCCGCCCCCTCCCCCGCTTACCTCCGACCACGTGCCCATCGAGGTCCCCGACGAGCGGCTGGTCGAGGACATCGTGCGGGACCTGGAGCTCCCCACGATGCCGGCCCCCGACGTGCCGAGGCGGGCCACGCCGGCCCCTCGCCCAGGCCCGCCGGCACCTCCGGCGCCGCCTGCCCCCCCTGCGCCCGTCCCGTCAGGGCCCCCGCCTGCCGACGACCGAATCGTGGAGCAGCCGGACCGCAGCCCGAGCCTCAGCGGGCAGGCGCTCCCGGTATACCCGCGGAACGCGTCCGTGTCTGGATTCCGTGGGAGCGCACGCGTGCGCGTGCTGGTCAACACGGGCGGTCGCGTGACGGACGCCGAGATCGTCGAGCGGGTCCGGTTCGAGCGGAACCGCGAGACTCCCGTCGCCTCGTTCCCGCCCGAGTTCGACGCGGCCATCCTGGACGCCGCTCGCCGCCACGTCTTCCGCCCGGCGCGCGACGGCGGCGACCGCGTGCGCGCCTACGCCTTCATCTCCGTCTCCCTCGACCCACCGGAGTAGCCGTCGGGGAGACGTCTCTCGTCCTCCCCGTCCGATCCTAGAAGGCCAGTTGCATGGTCGCCGGGGGGTTGAAGTAGGCCGTCCCTCCCCTGACGCTCGCGATCTGGCGGACGAGTTCGTCGAACGTCGCCGGGGCGCCCACGAAGTCGATCCGGCTCGCGTCCACGATCAGGAGCGGGCTCTTCGTGTAGTGGAAGAAGTACTGGTCGTACGCCTCGACCAACTCCGTCAGATAGGCCCGGTCCATGTTGGTCTCGTAGCTCCGGCCGCGCAGCGCGACGTTGTGCAGCAGCCGATCCACCGAGGACCGGAGGTAGACGACCAGGTCCGGCACCGGCGCCGACGGCTCCATGATGCCGTAGAGCGTCTCGTAGAGGCGCACCTCGTCGCCCGTCAGCGTGACGTGGGCGAAGATGCGGTCCTTGTCGAACGTGTAGTCCGAGACGACATGCGGCGCGAACAGGTCGCGCGTCTGGAGCGCCTTCTGCTGCTTGAAGCGGCTGGCGAGAAACGCGAGCTGCGTCTGGAGCGCCCAGCGGTCACGATCCGAGTAGAATCGGTCCAGGAAGGCGTTCTCCTCGAACTCCTCCAGCACGAGCCGCCCCTCGGCTCGCTCGGCCAACATGCGGGCCATGGTCGTCTTCCCGGCGCCGATGACGCCTTCGACGGCGACGTATCCGAGGTGGGCGGGGAGGGTCGGGGCAGACATGGCGGGGGCGGTGCGTGCCGAAAGATCGCAACGGTCGGCGACAGCGTAGGCGGGTTCGGGTGACGCCCACGCGTCATCCCCCAAATTTCCGAGGGCGACGGAGGACCGACACAACCCCCGGACTCCGAGCCGTCATGCCAGCGACAGGTCGGTCTGCGTCACGGCCAGCGGGTCGGGGCACGCAGCGAGGAGGTCGGCCACGCTCGCCCCGAGGCCGGGCACGACGGCCGCGGGCAGCACGTCGGCCAGGGGCGTGAGCACGAACCGGCGACGCGCCAGCGCAGGATGAGGCACGGTCAGGGCGGACGAGGAGAACGCGGCGTCCCCGACCAACAGCAGGTCGAGGTCCAGCGGACGCGGCGACCAGCGGGGGGCGAACGGGTCGCGGCCTGCCGCCCGCTCGATGCCGTGGAGCACGCGCAGCATCGCGTAGGGGGCGAGGGTCGTCTCCGCCACGACGACCGCGTTCAGGTGGTCGGGCTGAGGCGCCGCGCCGGGAGGCACCAGCGCCTCGGTCTCGTAGACGGGGCTGACCGCGACCACGTCCACCTCGGGGTGCGCGTCGAGCGCGGCGACTGCCCGGCGGAGCGCCGCCAGCCGGTCGCCGACGTTGCCCCCCATCCCGACCGCCACCGTCATCGGCGCGCTCACGGGGCCGCGTCGAGACGGTACACCACCTCGGCGCGGTCGCAGGGTCCGCCGACCGGCGGGTTCGGCTTCCGGACCGTCACCTCCACCGAGAGAAGCATCGGGAAGTGCTGCATCACGACCTCGGCGATGGAGTACGCCAGCGACTCGATCAGGTACGACGGCGTCCCCGTCACGCGGTCGCGCACGATAGCGTAGACGCGCTCGTAATCGACGGTTTTCGACAGGTCGTCGTCGGTCGCCGCCTGCCGGATGTCGAGGTCCATCGCCACGTCCACCTCGAAGCGCCCGCCGACTTTGTGCTCCTCCTCCATGACCCCGTGGTGGGCGTAAAACACGGCGTTGACGAGGCGGACGGTGGCGGGCACGGGAGAGGCGGAGAACGAGGGAGGCAGGGTAGCCACGCGAACCCGGTGTCGGCCGCGTGTTCTGCTCGGAGGAGGCGTCGGCCGACTACAGACCGAGCGTGTCGAGCAACGCGGCGTCCTCGGGCGTGATGGACCCGTCGTCGCGCGCAGCGAGGAGGCGTCCCGCATAGAGCGTCGCGTAGAGGCCGAGCACACCGTCGTCGCGGCGGGCGTGCTCGTCGAAGTGCGTGGTCGCCTCGCGGCTTCGCCACGCGTCGGGGACGTAGATCGCGCGCGGGCCGAACGGGCCGTCCGAGGCGGGCGCGGGAAAGCTCTTCTCGGGCTCGAAGAGCCGCCCCCCGAGGTGGCACCCGGTGCACTGGGTCGGGACGCGGAGCGGTCGGGGTTCCGTCTGGGTGGCCGGGGCGAGGGCGCCGTCGGGGCCGTACACCGCGAAGTCCCAGAACCCGTCGGGGCGACGGTGCTTGACGGTCGTCTCCACGACGGTCCCGTCCACCAGGTGCTCGCCCACGATCCAGGTCCCGACCGGGTAGGCCAACTCTCCCGAGGTCGGGAAGGCGGCCATGGCCGTGCGGAGGGCGGCCAGCGGCACATGGATCCGGCGGCGGGCCGCCGTCATCACCCCGTCCACCTCGACGGTAAACCAGTCCGGCTCGCCTGCGGAGTAGTCGGCCTGGGCGCGGAGGGCGTCGGTGGTCGGCGGGAGCGCGCGGGCGCCGACGTAGGTCGCCTCCAGCATGACTGCAAGTTCGTCCCAGTCGATGGCGCCGTCCTCGTTGGCGTCGACCAGCGCGGCTCGCGCGGCCTCGGGGAGGCGTTCGGGGTGGAGGATGTAGTCGTCGCCGTCGCGGGAGAGAAGCCCTGCGGCCACCGGGTCGCCGCCGTCGGGGCCGAGGTACGCGCCGAGGACGGAGCCGAGCAGGGCGCCCGGGTCCTTGCGGTCCAGGTCCAGCGGCACGCCGTCCACCGGTCCGCCGCACCCGACGGCGGCCAGCGCGAGAACGAGGAACAGAGGTCGGGTCACGGGGCGATTTCGGCGAGTGCGGCGCGGGCCCGCGCGTCGGTGGGATCGAGACGGAGCACCTGCTCGAAGCGCGCGCGCGCCTCGGCGGTTTTCCCCTGCCGGGCGAGGATCAGCCCGAGGTTGCCGAGCGCCGCGCGTTCCTCGGGGTCGAAGCGGAGGGCAGCCTCGAACTGGGCGCGGGCGCCGTCGAGGTCGCCGGAGTTGAGGAGCGCGGCGCCGAGGTTGACGCGCGAGGTCGGCAGGCGCGGATCGAGGGCGACCGACCGCCGAAGCGCGGTAAGCGCGGCGTCGGCCTGTCCGAGGCGGAAGCGGGCGAGGCCGAGACCGTTCCAGGCATCGGCGTGCCGAGCGGGGTCCTGAGCGACCGCCTCGCCGAAGGCGGCGGCGGCCTCCTCGTACCGACCGGCCTGGCTCAGCGCGGTCCCGAGGCGGACGCGAGCCTCGGTCAGGCGTGGCGCCAGCCGCACCGCCTCGGCCAGCGCGTCGGCCGCCTCGGTATGCCGCCCGCGGGCCGACTCGACGATGCCGAGCCAGAACGCGGCGTACGGGTCGGCCGGGTCGCGGGCGACGGCTTCGGCGAGGACGCCCTGCGCGGCGGTGAGTGAGTCCATCTCCGACAGGGCACGCCCCAGGACGACCCGGAGGTCGGTCCGCTCCACGCCGGCGCCCAGGGCGCGGCGGGCGCGGCGGGCGATTTGCGGCAGGTAGGCGGGCAGCGGGTGCTGGGTCTCGTAGAGCGAGAACGTCGCGAGCGCGAGCGCCGCGTCGGCCTGGGCGGCGCTCGGCGGGTCCCCTCCCCCTGCCAGATCGACGAGTTGGAAGGGCGACTGCCCCCGCACGTCGTCGCGCGTCGCCGTCGCCTCAGACGACGGCGGCGGGTCGCGGCGGATCCAGTGGTCGGTGAACGAGACGTGCGGGATGTCGGACGTGCCCGCCGTGCGCATGTGGCAGCTGACGCAGTTGCCCGTGACGGCCTCGGTCGGGGTCTCGGCGTCGGGCCGCGAGCACGCGTCGAGGTGCGCCGACGGGCCGTGACACGACGCGCACGTCTGGTTGAAGTGGTCGGCCGGGAGCTGCGCGGTCGGCGTGTGCGGGTCGTGGCAGGTCGTGCAGGTCATCTCGCGGTCCGTGCCGAGGCTGCCCTCGAAGCAGGCGCTCTGCATCATGCGCTCGGCGTGGCTGGCGATCCCGAAGCGGACCGGATCCTCGACAGACGCCTCGGTCGCGAACACCGACCGGTGCGCCGAGAGCGGGCGCCCGGGCCGGTACGTCGTCGCGTCCTCGCCCGGTGCGTAGACCGTCTCGCCGGTCAGATGACACTGCTGGCAGACGTCCAGTTGAAGGTCCGTCGGCAGCGCCGCCGGGTTGACGATGCGCGTGTCCGTGGGCTCCCCGCCCGACTCGAAGGCCGCGACGTGGGCCGAGCCCGGCCCGTGGCAGCGCTCGCACGAGATGCCCAGCGGCACGTCGGTGTAGAAGTTCTGGCTCGTCTCGTGCGCGGGCCGCGCGTTGTGGCAGGTGAGGCAGTCGAGCGTGATCGGTCGGTCGAAGCGCGCGTTGCCGTCCCGGTAGCCGGGGCTGAGGTCCCAGATGGACCGCTCGACGTACCACGTCAGCGGCATCTCGGTCAGGTACTCGCCGTGCGCCGCGTCCCCGCCGGAGGCGGCCATCAGGTAGGAGCGCGTCGCGTTGCCCGAGCCGACCACGTAGTCGACCGCCTCGACGCGCTCGTAGCCGGGTAGGTCGGGACGCGTCTCGCGCTGGAAGAGGGTGTCGCCGCGGACGAACGGCTGGTAGCAGTAGCCGTCGGTGGCGCAGACGACCGGCCCGGCGCCGCCGGGCCCGAATCGCTCGGGCGCCGTGGCCGGGTCGAACCGGCTCATCGAGCGCCCCATCCCGGTCTGGGCGTAGCTCGCCGCCAGATCGGCGTGGCACTGCTGGCACGCCCCGTCGCCGACGTACGTCCACGACGCATCCGCCGCGGGCTCGGGGGCCGCCGAGCGACAGGCCGAGAGCGCATACGCCGACGCGAGGACGGCGACGGCCAACGAGACGAGGAGGCGGACGGACACGGGACAGGGGGACGAGGCGCCGAAGATACCGGCGCTCTACGTCCTGCCCGGCTCGCCCCGCACCGGCACAGAGGTTGCACCTCCCATGGATGACACTCCTCCGTTCCCGAACGGCTTCGTCAGACCCGTGCCCATTACCGATCTACTCGACCGCGTTCCCTTCTCCCCCTCCGCCCGTCCGCGGGAGGCGGGAGCGAAGGCGTCGCCCTCCGCCAGCGGCGGCCCCACCGAGCGGACGTTCGAGCTCCAGCTGCCCACTGTGGAGCGTGTGGGGGCTCTCGATCCCGTCGTGCTGCCGCCTCCGTTCACGTCGATGGCTGAGACGGCCGACGCACCGTCGGAGGCGGGCACGGAGTCCGCCCAGGAGCCGCCGACCGATCCCCCACCGCCCGCCCCTCGCCCGTCGCAGCCCCGGTTCGCGAGCCTCCAGCCGCTCCCGAGCTGGGGCATCGCAGTGATCGGAGGCCTGTCGCTGCTGTGCCTGGCGCTGGCCGCCTCCCTGGCCGTTGCGGTGGCCGAGCCCGCCCGGGTTGAAGCCGCCCCCCCAGCGGCCGATACCCAGGAGGTCCCCGCGGCCGACGCGACCGCTCCCGAGCCCGCCGAGGCCGAGGACACGCCGACGGCCACTCCCGCCTCCTTCACCGCCGAGCCGACGTCCATCCCCGTGGAACTCCTGACCCGTCTCGAAGAGGCGAGCGACCAGCCGCTCGAGGTCGAGCTGTCTCGCCTGCTCGAAGCCATCCAGTTCGGCTTCGGGCGGCGCAGCGCGCAGCTCGAACCCACTCTCCGCTCGTATGTCTACCGCATGGGGAGCCGGTTCGAGTGGAACCCCGATTCGTTTCGTGTCGCCGTGACCGCGCCGGACCCGGCGCTGGCCTCTGCGCGGGCCGCTCAGTTGGAGCGGCTGTTCGAAGACGCCGTCGCGGCAGGCCGCCTCGACGTCGGTACGGGCATTGGCCCGCACGCCCTCACCCTCGTCACCGAGTAGCCCGCCACCGATGTCGTACGTCATCATCTTGCTCTCCATCCTCGTCGGCTCCGGCATCGTCGGAGCGACCTTCGCCTACTTCATCCGCGCCCGCAAGCAGGAAGAGGCCGGAGGCGTATCCAACATCGCGTCGGCCGCTGCGCCCGTGCCTGTCGCCGAGGAGGTGAAGGCCATCGGCGAACAGATCGAGCGGGCGATGTCCGACCAGCGCCTCCAGGGGGAGACCCAGCGGCAGCTGATCGCGCAGAAGCTGGAGTCGGTGCGCCACTCGGTCGAGGCCCAGAAGAATCAGGTCCAGGGGCTCCGCAGCGAGTTCCTCCACGAGTCGCGCCGTCGCGATGAGGAGATCGCGACCATCCGTCAGCAGATCGGGACCATCCAGGAGACCGTCGGCCTCCCGGCTTCGACGCAGGCCGCCCTGCCGCCGGCCACGCCGCCGGCGCCGCCCGCGGGCGTCTCCCCCCAGGCAGAGCCCGAAGAGACCTTCTCGTTCCCCCTCCCGGACCCGACGCTCGCCGCCCCCGAGCCCGCCCCGGAGCCGGACCAGCCGACGGCGTTCGAAGAGACCGTGTTCGCCCAGAGCACGACACCGGCACCAGCCCAGGCTCCGGCCCCACCGAGCATGCCGACGTTCGAGGAGGCCACGTTCTCGGAAGAGGTCTTCAGCACTCCCTCTGCCGCTTCGACCCATGAGCCCGACGTAATGCAGCCGGCCGCCCCCCCGATGGGGCCCGAGCCGGTCGCCGCTCCTGGCCCCGCCGAGGCGCCGGCGTTCGAGGACACCTTCGCGGAGGCCACGTTCTCGGAAGCGACCTTCTCGGGGACGGGGTTCTCGGACGCCTCGCAGGACGACACCGTCTTTTCGGAGGGTGCGTTCGAGGACTTCGCGGCCGACAGCGCTCCGCCGCCCGCCGCCCCGGTGGAGGAGCCGCCGGTGGTCAGCCCCGAGGCGGACCCGTTCGCCACGGCGCCGCTCTACGACGAGAACGTCGGCGGCGACAGCGCCTCCAGCAGCGACCTGTTCGAGTCCTGGAGCCCTGAGCCGGTAGCCCCGCCCCGTCCCTCTGCCCCGCCGACGTCCTCCCATCGGCCTGCCGAGGCGGTCGCGGTCGAGACCCCGCCCCCCTTCGACACGCAGCACACCGCGTGGATCTCGCGGCCCAGCTCGGAGCCCGACGCGATCCAGACGGCCTCGGCCGACGAGTTCATCGACGCCGCGTCCTTCGACGAGGCCCCCGCTCCCCCGTCTTTCGACGCCCCGTCTTTTGACACCCCGGCGTTCGACGCTCCGGCCCTCGACGCGGCGCCCACGGCGTTCTCGGCCGACAGCCTCATCGACCTCGACTCCCTGATGCCGCCTACCGCTGCGCCGCCCACCGCAACGGAGGAGCCGACCCCGACGACCGGGTTCACGATGGCACCGGTCCCGGTGTCGCACGCCCCTGCGACACCGCCCAGCCCCGCCGCCGAGGCTGACCCTGAGCCGTTCGCCAGCGACGCGCCGACTGGCGTTGCCGCAGAGCCGGACCTCACGCCGACGCCCGCTCCTCCCTCCGACGCATTCGCCGCTCCCGAGGACACCGTGCTGAGCTTCGACGCCTTCAACACGGCAGTGGCAGAGCCAGCGGACGCTCCCGAAGTGGAGCCCGAGCTCGCCTACGAGGTGCCCGAGGGCGCCGAGGACCTCACCGTCATCGCGTCAGTCGACGAGGACGTGCAGCGACTCCTCTACATCGCGGGCGTCCGCACGCTGGAGGAGATCGCACAGTGGGGCCGCGGCGAGGCCCGTCGCATCAGCTCGCAGGTGAACGTGTCCGAAGACACGATCATGAACCAGTGGGTCTTCGAGGCCCAGGCGGCGCTCTTCAACCGCTACTCCCAGCAGGGCTGACCGCCTCCTAGGCCGAAATGATGTGCGGTACGGCCGAGAGGCGGCGGAACGAGTCGATCCGCTCGTCCAGGTCGGCCGCCGTCACGGAGAGCAGGCGGTCCGGGCCGAAGGCCTCGACCACGAACGACGCCAGCGCGCTGCCGACGACGACCGCCTGACGCATCGCGTCGGGGTCGGTGGCGCCACAGCGGGCGAGGTGCCCGGCGAAGCCGCCCAGGAACGTGTCGCCCGCACCGGTCGGGTCGATCACGTCCTCCAGCGGGTAGGCGGGCGCCGAGAAGATCTCGTCGCCGCAGAACAGCAGCGCGCCGTGCTCGCCCTTCTTGACGATGAGCGTCTCCGGCCCGAGCGCGCGGATCTTGCGCGCTGCGCGGACGAGGTTGGGCTCGCCGGCGAGTTGGCGGGCCTCCTCGTCGTTGATCACCAGCACGTCGACGCGCTTGAGCGTCTCCCCGAGCGCCTCGGGCGTGTTGTCGATCCAGAAGTTCATCGTGTCCGCGATGACGAGCCCGGAGCCGTCCGTCTGGTCGATCACCGAGGACTGGACGGTGGGATCGAGGTTGCCGAGGCAGACGATCTCGGGCGTGCGGTAGGACGCCGGGAGGTCGGGCTCGAACGTGGCCAGCACGTTGAGGTGCGTCGCGAGCGTGTCGCGCGTGTTGAGGTCGTAGTGGTAGCGACCGGCCCAGAAGAACGTCTCGCCCTCGGGGTCGCGCACCAGCCCCTCGACGTCCACGCCCCGATCGGTGAGCGACGCCACGTGCGCCTCGGGGAAGTCGCGGCCGACAACCGCGTTGAGTTGGACCGGCGCCCCGATCACGCGCGCGGCGAGGCAGGCGTAGGTGGCGGACCCGCCCAGGATCCGCTCTGCGCGGCCGAACGGCGTTTCGACGGTGTCGAACGCGACGGTTCCGACGACGAGGATGCTCATGACTTCGGGGGCGGGTGCGGCCGGGAGGACGGGCTAGACAACGGACCGGGGCGCCCCTCAGAGAGACGCCCCGGACCTGAAACGGAGACGGAAGTTAGCTCCGGACCTTCGACACCCACTCGTCGAGCTTGGAAGCCAGCACGCCGGTGACCGCCGTCTTGGCCGCGTCGGCGATGGTCTCGGCGAGATCCTTGGACTTCTCATAGCCCTCGCCCGCCGCATCGCCCGCATTGGCGGCGGCCTCGCGGAGTGCGTCGGAGGCGCGGTGGAGGCTGTCCTGGAGCGAGACGCCCGCGGTGCTCGCGAACGCGGCCGCTTCGCGAGAGGCCACCTTGCCCTGCTTCTTGGCTGCCTTCTGGAGCTGCTTGGCCCGCACTTCGACGCGGTCGGCGAGGGACGGGGGCTCCGGGTCCGGGATGAGCGCGGTCACGAGACGGCCCGCGACCAGCCCGATGCCTGCCGCTGCCAGGAGCGCGAGGCCCGGATGCGCCTCCACCCAGGCCTTGGCCGCGGCGATGGGATCGTCGTTGGCGTAGTCGTCCGGCATCTCGTAATCGGCCGGGAGCGGCGGGGAGACGGTCCGCGCGGTGGCCGAGGCGACCTGGGCCGCGGGTTCGGTCGACGCGTCGGGGAGCGTCGGGTTGGGGTCCGGGATGCCGGTGGGAGCGTCGGTGGGGGTCGGGGTGTCGTCGGCCATGGGAGGGGTCGGGAAGAAGGGAATGCCGCCGCTGGTACGATGCCCCGCCCCCCCTTTGTTTCTGCCGTTCGGAGCCACGGCCCCGACTCCGTAGATTGTCTCCTCCGCCGGACGCCGTCCCCCCAATGCTTCTCCGGTCTTGCCCCGCGCGCCATACCCCGGCGCGCTTCCGTCGCTTCCCGACGGCGACGCTGTGTCTCGTCGCCGTGCTGGGTGTCCTCTCTCCGGTCGCCGCACAGACCGTGGGCACCGTCACCGCCCGTCCTGCCGAGTCGCAGGCGTCCTTCGAGGAGGCGAAGCTGCTGTACGACGGCGGGCAGTACGCCGCCGCCGAGCGCGCCTTCGACCGGTTCCTCGATGAGTACCCGCGCGACGCCCGCGCGCCGGAGGCGCTGTTCTTCCAGGCCGAGTCGGCCCTGGCGACGGACGACGACCGCGGCGCGGCGGCGCTCTTCGGCCGCTTCGAGCGGCAGTACCCATCGCACCCCTACGCCTCGCGGGCACGCCTCGCGCTCGGCCGCTACTACTACGCCCGCGGCGACGACGACCGCGCGGAGGTCGCCCTCGCGGCTGCGGCAGACGCGCCTGGCCCCGCCGACGACCGCGCCGAGGCCGCCTACCTGCTCGGCCTCGTGCACCGCCGCCAGGACCGCCCCGACGCCGCGCTGGCGGCCTTCGAGCGGGCCTCAGTCGACGACACGCCGTCCGCCCCGCTGGCTCTCTACGCGGCGGGATCGGTCTACGTGGACCGGTCGGACTGGACGCGCGCTGCCGACGCCTTCGGGGCGCTCGCTCAGCGGTACCCGCGGTCGGCGGAGGACACGCGCGCCGGGCTGGCGCTGGCCGAGGCGCTCATCCGGTCTGGTCGCCTCGCCGACGGGGCGCGCGAGGCAGAGCGCCGACGGGGCTCGCTGACGGGCGAGGAGGCCGCACGGGGGGCCCTGCTCGCCGGCGAGACGTGGGTCCGCCTCGGCGACGACCGCGCCGACGCCGCCCTCGCCGACGTGCCGAGCGACTCGCGGTACGCCCGTCGCGCCGCCCTCGCCCGAGGCCGCGTCGCCTCCGCACGCGGCGACTTCGGGGCAGCGCTCACGCTCTACCAGATCGCCCGCGCCGGCGTCTCCGACCGCGCCGAGGTCGACGCCGTAGCCCACGAGGCGGCCTACTACGAGGGCATCGCCGCGAAGGCGCTCGGCCAGCTCGGGTACGCCGAGGACCGGTGGACCGAGGCCAGCACGCGCCGCCCGGGAGGCGCCTACGTGGAGGCCTCGCTCCTCGAACTGGGCCTGCTGCGCTACGAGCGCCGGCAGTACGACGCCGCCGCCCGCGCCTTCGACCGCTTGCTGACCGACCACCCGCGTGGGCCGTATGCGGGTGAGGCCGCGCGCATGCTGGGCGAGGCCTACGCCGCGTCCGGCCAGACCGACCGCGCCCGCGAGGCCTTCCGCCGCGCCGAGGCGCTCGGCACCGCGACCGCCGAGACCCGCGCGGAGGTGGCCTTCCAGGATGCCTACGCGCGGTTCGTCGCCGGGCAGTACGCCGAGGCCGTCCCTGCGCTCCTCGCCGTGGTTGACGGTGACCCGTCGGGGCCCCGGGCCGGAGAGGCGCTGTTCTGGGCTGGCGAAAGTGCCTTCCAGGCCCGCGAGTACGCCCGCGCCGAGACGATCCTCCGCGACCTCCTGCGCCGCTACCCCGATCACCCGCGGTCGGACGCTGCGCGCTACGTCATCGCGTGGACGTTCTACCAGCGCGGTCAGACCGCCAACGCGGCCGACGCCTTCGAGCGGTTCCTGTCCGCCTACACGCGCTCCGGAGAGCTGGTGCCCTACTACGCCGACGCCCTCCTCCGCCTCGGTGACCTCTACACCGTCCTCGGCCGGTACGAGGACGCGCGGCTCGTCTTCGGGCGCGTCGCCGCGGCGACGCCGGACCGCCAGGGCGGCGACTACGCCCTCTTCCAGACCGCCCAGGTGCTCGGCCGCGAGGGCCGGACCGACGACGCGCTGCGGACCTACGACCGCCTCCTCGTTGAGTACCCGGAGTCGGAGCGCTACGCGCAGGCGCTGCTGGCGCAGGGCGCGCTCTACTCCGCCCGCGGGCAGGACAGCCTCGCGGTCGCCGCCTACGAGCGCATCCTCCGTGAGCGTCCCCAGCGCGGCGCCGCCGCCCTGCTCGGCGTCGGCGATGTGCTGATGAACCAGGAGCGCTACCCGCTCGCCGAGGCGGCCTACCGACGCGTCTTCGAGCGCTACCCGTCCAGCCCGCTCACCGTGGACGCCTTCAGTGGCCTCGCCGACGCGCTCGATGCACAGGGCCGCGGCGGGGAGATCGACCAGGCCTACGCCGAGGTGGACCGGGCGCTTCGAGGCGGCGACGAGCGCGGGCGCCTTCGCTTCGCCCGCGCCCGGTTGGCGCTCACGTCGGGCCAGGACTCGCTCGCGATCTCGCTCCTGGAGCAGGTCCTCTCGGCGGCTCCGTCGGCGGACCTCGAACAGGATGCCCTGCTCGCGATCGGGGGCGCGTACGCGGCCACCGGCCGTCCCGCCGACGCCGCGCTCGCCCTCCGACGCCTCCTGACGCGCTACCCCGACGGCCCCCTCGCCGACGAAGGTTCGCTCCGTCTCGCCGAGGCCCTCCTGGCCGGCGGCGATGCCGAGGGCGCACGCGTCGCGGCCTCGGCCCTCCGCCAGCGCGGCGCGGCCGACCCCGAGCAAGTCGCCGACGCCTACGCCCTCGAGGCGCTCGCCCTTCAGGACCTCGGCCGGGCCGACGACGCCACGCGCCTCCTTCGCGAGCTGGTGAGCCGCTACCCGACCACGGCGGCGGCTCGGGCCGCGCTCAGCGACCGCCCCGATCTCGCGCAGCCCCTCCCGGCCCCCGACTCCGAGGGCGACAATGCCCCGTAACGCCATGCGACCCACCCTCCTGCTGGCGGCGCTCCTGGCGCCCGCCCTCGCCCAGGCCCAGCCTGAGCCCGACCGCTCGCAGCTTCCGAGCCTGACGCCTGCCGTCTTCGAGAGCCGCGGTACGCTGGCCGTGACGCTGCCCCTCGTCGAGCGCCAGCCGCTGTCCGGCTTCGGACCGCTGCCGCGGCGGTACGTCGTTCCCGCCGAGCGTGAGCCGGTCACGCAGCCGTTCGCGCCGAACCTGGACGCCCTCCCCGCCCTCGCGCTCGCCCCCCCTGCCGAGCCGCCCGCGACCACCCTGACCGTCCGGCGACTCCGGGCCGAGGGGGGAGCCGGGGCCTACGTGTCTCGCTACGGCCGGGTCGACCTCGCCGCCGCAGGCGCCGGAGGCGAGTTCTTCGTCGACGCCGCCTACGACGGCATCGGGGAGACCGACGGCCGCGTGGCGTTCGACCGCTTCGATGCGCGCGCGGGCGGACAGTCGTTCGGGGCCGGACGCCCTCGCCTCGAAGGCCACGTGCTCCGCGATGTCTACACGACACGCGGCTTCGGAACGGGCTCGCAGCGGATCCGGCAGGCTGTCGGGGGTGAGCTCGGTTTCGAGGGCCTCGGCGCGGTCCCGTTCGAGGCCACGGTCGGCTTCTCCCAGGGCCAGCTGACCCGCGTCGACGACTCGGAGAACACCAAGGAAGGCCGTGTGGACGCGTCGGCCCGAGTCGGCGTGCTGGGCGAACGCATCGTGGCCGACGTGGCGGGCGGCATCGCAGGGGCCGGGTCGTTCGGCTCGGACATCCAGTACGGCGCCGCCGGGCTGGCCCTCTCGCTGAACGGCCCCGGTGGCTCCCAACTCACGCTCGGCGCGCGCGTGCTCGGCTACGACGCCTCGGCCGCCTCGGGCGGCGGGTCGGCACAGAGCATCGGCCCCATCGTCGATGCTCGCTTCCCGCTGGGCCCGACCACCGTCGTGTTCGTGCAGAACGACCCGCACCTCGCGGTCCGCTCGCTGACCGACCTCGCGGGCGACAACCCGTATGTCCTGTCCGACCCGATCCTCGCGCCCGACGTGCTGCCGTTCGATGCGCGCGCGGGGCTGGAGCTGCGCCCGGCGAGCGCCCGCGTCCGCGTGTTCGCGCACGCCTTCTCCGCGCCCACGTTCATGGCCTTCGAGCCCGCCGCGGGTGGCTTCGACGCGCTCTACCTCGACGCCAACGCCGTCGGCCTCGGGGCGGACCTCGCCGTGGTTGGCCCCGGTGGCGTGTCGGCGTCGGCCGGCGTGGAGATCCGGTCCGGGCGTGCCGAGGGCGGGGAGATCCCGTTCTTCGCGCCGCTGATCGGCCACGCGGGCGTGCAGGCGCCGTTCCTCGACGGCCGCGGACGCGTGGGGCTGGCGGCCAGTGCCGAGAGCGCCCGGCCGACCGATCGGTCCGCGATCGGCGACGCCCCCGCGTTCGGCCGCCTGTCGCTGGACGCGCGCTACGCCGTCACCGGGCCTCTGGCGGTCGTCCTCCGGGGCGAGCGCCTCGTGGGCGAGGCCGAGCGCTGGCCCGGCTTCCCCGAGCCGCCGTTCACGGTGATGCTCGGCCTCCGCCTCGCCCGATGACCCTCGGACTACCTTCCGTCGCCCACCCCCGCCACGCCGTGAATCCGCTCGACGCCGTCGCCGCCGCCATTCGAGAGCGCCTCCTGGCCGGGCAGCCCGCCCCGCTGCTGGGCCTCGGGACGCTCGTCCGCCAGCATGTCGCGGCTCGCGTCGAGGAACGCGCCGACGGTACACGGGTGATGCTCCCGCCCGGCGAGACGATCGGCCTCGCCCCGGGCTCGCCGAACGAGGCCTCACTCGCGCTCCCGTTCGCCCGCTTCCGCGCCCTCTCGCCGGACGCTGCGGAGGCGGCCTACGAGGAGGCGATGGACCAGATCGAAGCGCTCCTCTCCGCGACCGGCGAGGTACGCCTGCCGGGCGTCGGCCTGCTTCGGCGGACCAGCAGCGGCGTCGTGCTTGGCGTCGAGGCCGAGCTCCTCGCGGCCGTCAACCGCACGTACGAGGGCCTCACGCCCATCCGCACCCAACCCACCCCGGAGCCGCCGCTCCCCTCCTCGACGACGGAGCCATCCTCGACGACGGAGCCGCCCGTCGACGCTGCTCCTCCGTCCACTCGCCGCGGCGCCCCGCCCATCGAGGTGATTCCGCCGTCGGAGGCCGATCCCGACACGCCCCCGGTCGTCGGGTCGATGGGCGATGGCGCCGCATCGGCGCTCCCTCCCGACGCTCCGGCCGAGGCGGACGGCGCCCTGGTCGCGGATGCCGTCTCGACCGACGACATCATGGACGAAGAGGAGGCGTTCCTCGCGGACTTGGATGCTCTCGACCCCGAGCCGGAGGCGTCCGACGTGCACGAGGCGGAGGCCTCGGACCCCGGCCCCGTCCCGGTGCCCTTCGGCGGATCCGACGCCCCGGCCCTTGCCGACCTGCTCCCGCAGACCCCCGAGGAGCCGGATGAGGCTGCGACCGGGGAGGCGCTCTCGATCGACGCACCGCTCGCCGACCCAGCGCCCCAGGCCGACGAGCCTGGGGACGCCCAGCCGCCCGCAGAAGCCGCGCCAGCGTCGCCCGTGGACCTGCCCGAGGCGGACGAGCCCGCCGAGGCGCCGCCGCTGGTCTCCCCGGACGACGAGTGGGCGCGCGAGACCTGGACCGCCCCGGCGCTCGGCGCGTCCCCCTCGTTCGATACCGACCTGACGCCCGACGCCGACGTGATGGACGCCGTCATCGAGGACGCCGACTTCGACATCGTCCCGCCTTCTTCGGACACGTTCGAGCCGACGGTGCCGGCAGGATTCCAGGAGCCCGAAGATCTCGACGACTCGGAGCACGCCGCACCGCCGATCCTGACGGTGCCGCCCGCGCCCACCGTCGTCCCGCCCGTGATGACGGCCGCGCAGACCATGCCTGCGTTCGCCTCGGATGTCCCGCCGACCGGCACGGTGCCTGAGACCGCCCCGCCGGACGAACCCGACGCCCGACCCCGCCGCTGGTGGCCCTGGGTGCTGCTCCTGCTGCTGATCGCACTCGCCGTCGCTGCGATCTGGTTCTGGCCCGAGATCCGCTCCCGCACCCGCCTGCTCACCAACCCGGACCAGACCATCACCGTCGACGCCGGACCGGTCGGGCCCCGGCTCATCGAGGAGGACGCCCAGCTCCGCGAGCCCGACGGCTTCGTCGTGGCCGACGGTGCCCTGGCCGAGGGCACGGGCGGGGACAGCGACGGGCAGGAGGGCTCGTTCGGCAGCGCGCCCGCAGCCTTAGGCGACGACCTCGCCGCCACGTCTCCCCCACGCACGCCCCGCGCGACGCCCGCGACCCGCCCCGCGACGGCCCGCTCCTGGGCCGACGACGGCGACACGCCTGCCCCCCCCACCGGCCTCGGGCAGTCGCCTGCCCCGGGCGTCGCCCTTCTGCCACCCCGCGTCAGCGGTCTGAACGCCGCCGACGTCCGTGCGCTGGCGGCCCGGGACGAGATCATCGACCCCGCCGCCGACGCCTGGACGTTCGTGGTGCTCTCGACCTCGTCGCGCGAGGAGGCCGAGGCGCTCCGCGACCGCTACCGCCGCGCGGGCTACCGAAGCTCCGTGCTCACCGCCCGAGGCGGGCAGTTCCGCGTCTGCGTCGGCCAGTTCCCCACGCGCGACGACGCCATCCGCCTCCGCGACCGTCTCCCACCTCAGGCCCCGGCCGACACCTGGGCGCTCTACCTGGAGACCCTCTAGCTCACTCCGTCGCCCCGCTCTGAGCGACGCCTCTCCCAGACGGCCCCTCCCCTCTCCGACGCCCTCCGCCGTCCCCCCCGGCTGCCCATGCTCGCCCTTCAAACCGCCCCTCTCGATACCGCGACCGTCGCGGCCGACACCGTCGCGACCGCCGTCGCCGAGCCGACGTTCACCGAGTCGCTCCGCGGCGGCCTCGAACTGCTCTTCCTCGGGGGCTGGTCGATGGTCCCCATCGTCCTCCTGTCGATCCTGATGGTGGCCGTCGTCTGGGAGCGGATCCGCGCGCTGCGCCGCGCCACCGGCGACCCGGACACCCTCACCCGCAACGTGGCCGACTACGTCGGCAACGGCGATGTGACGGGGGCGATGGCCTACTGCCGCGAGCGCAACTCGCCCGCCTCCCGCATCCTGATGCGCGGCCTGGAGCGCCTCGGGCGGCCCATCGGCGAGATCAAGGAGGCCGTCCAGGAAGCCGGGCGCCGCGAGACGTTCGACCTGGAGAAGCGGATGGACCTGCTCGCCTCCATCGCCGCCATCGCGCCCATGCTGGGCTTCCTCGGCACCGTGACCGGCATGATCGGGGCGTTCCGCCAGATCCAGCGCTACGAGGGGCTCGTCAACCCGTCCCTTCTGGCGGGTGGCATCTGGGAGGCGCTGGTCACGACCGCCGCCGGGCTGGCGGTCGGCTTGCTGGCGCTGTTCGCCTACAACCTGCTCGTCGGGCGGATCGCGCGGCTGGTCAACGGCCTCGAGCGCGTCTCGTCCGACTTCATCGACTTCCTCCAGACGCCGCGACGGTGAGTGATGAGGCGTGAGGCGTGGGGAGTTGGCTCTCCACGTCTCGCGCTCGGCCGGGCCTGGGCCTCGCGCCCGGCCCCCTTCCCTCTTCACCCAGCCCCTTCCTCCGCATGGCCTCGTTCAACTTCTCGACCGGCCGCAAGGCGCTGACGGCGTTCAGCCTCGCGTCGCTGACGGACATCGTCCTGCTGCTGCTCATCTTCTTCCTGCTCACGTCCTCGTTCGTGACGCAGAACGGCCTCCGGGTGACGCTCCCGGACGTGGCCGCGGCGGCGCCCTTGGAGCAGCTCTACGTCGCCATCACCATCGACGAGGACGGGCTGTTCTTTGTCGAGGACCGCGAGGTGGCGCGCGACAGCCTGACGATGGCCATCGAGGCCGTCCGCGAGGGCAAGACGTCGCTCGCGGTCTACGCCGACAAGGAGGCGACCATCGACGGGCTCGCGGCGGTGGCCTCGGCTGCGTCGGCGCTCGACATGCGGGTTTCCATCGCGACCGAGGCGGCCACCCCCAGCGAGTAACCCGGCCTCTCCCATGCCCCTCCTCGGCACGGGGCGGGCCCCCTCCCGTGGACCGACTGCCCCGACGACGCCTCCGAGGCGGGAACCCAGCCGCGCGCGGACGGGACCTACCGGCAGGGGAGAGCGCCCGTGCGGGGCTCAAAACGCCACCGCAGCTCTCATTCAACAAAGACGGCGCGGCAGAACAGAGGGCCGCTCAATCGCGAAGGGCTGAGGGCGCGGAGGTCGAACGAGACGAAAGTAGCGCCGACGCCCAAACGAGCCGAGAACGCTGACGCCCTTCGTCGGCTTGCAGCGGCGAGTTAGACCGCGCTGGGTTCAAAGCTCTCCTGAGTCCTTGCGGACTTGACGGTAAGCCTCCTGTTTGACTTTCAGGTTTTCCCAGTACAAGCTGTCATGATTTCGTTCAGGCTCCCTTTCGAGCAAGGAAGTGTTCTTCCATGATGTCATCACCTCGCCCAAATCGACTGATCTCTCTGGCTCTCGCAACTGATCTTCGCTCAATAGACTGTAGTAGTCTTCCCATTCTCTAACTAAGACCTTGTGATCCCGAGTGACGCTGCAGAACTGATACCTCATACCGAAATCTCCCTCCAGAATGTCTCCTGGCATCCAGGCAACCAGCTGTGGGAATCGCTCGTCTGGGGCTGTAGCCAAAACCCTGTTACGCTCAGCGTTTCGTGCAGCGAGTCGCTTCGCAACCGCTTTGGGGTCAGACAGCACGGCCCACCACCGGCCCGCCTGGAGCAATAACACAATTAGAATGATGGCTTCTCTCAAGCCAGGCTTCATGATAACCATCAGCGATGAGCCTTGGCCAATGGCCGCCAGCCAGAACTCGACATCCTTCTCCTGAGCCTGCTTAGCCCCCTCAAGGTAATGTTCGTATCCAGACCTAAGCTGGAACCACACTATCCACATGGTCACGCTCAGAGCTATGTAAAACATCATTACGATGGGTCGATCTGACTGCGATGGTAAGCGCGGCCTAACAGAGGGCCGCTCAACCGCCCTGGGCTGAGGGCGCGGCGGTGGATGCGAGCAATGATAGCGCCGACACCCCGCCTGGACTGAGAATGCTAGCGCCTAGGGTCGGCTTGCAGCGGCGGGTTATACCGCGTTGGCAGAGCGGACCGCCGCGAGAGCGTTAACGAGCCGCTCCGCGTCCTCCACTGATAACAAATGCCTCAGGCCAGAACGCAAACGCGAACCCTCCCGACGAAACGCAACGTGCCGGTGGCCCGGAAGCGGCGTACCGCCTATGGGCGAGTCTGACACGCGGAACTTGGTCTCCGTGATGGGCGCTCGGTACCGAGTCCGGCGTACTACCGGCCCGACCGAGCGGAGTGTGATCGTCCCATCGCGTACGACGACCTCGTCACGACCATAGACCATTCGGTCAAGCGACCAAGCGCCGACGAGGAAGAAGGGGGCGAACACGGCCGCCAGCATCAACACGCGAACGGGGTCCCCCGACTGGGCGACTCCGTAGCACGCAAAACAGAACATGGCGGCGAGGGCCGTGACCCAACCCCACATACTCCTGACTTCGAGACCTGACTTAACACCAGGCTTGATCGAAGCACGGAGGTTCACCCCGTCGGCCTCAACATTGAGGCGGCCCATGAGCCTTTGACTTTCATCGAACGCCTCGTCGGACTCCATAGGGTGGACGCGGTATAACAGGGGGCCGCTCAGCCGCCTTTGGCTGAGGGCACGATGGTCGGTAACGCGCAATGATAGCGCGGACTCCCACAGGAGGTGAGAGCGCTGGCGCCAAAGGTCGGCCTGCAGCGGCGGGTTATGCCGCCTTCTTCCTGAGTGGAGTAGACTCGTTTTGACTCAGGTACACCTCCAGCTCCTCCTGTCTCCAAGGGACGAATACGACGTCCGTCACCCCTGGCACTTGCGCGACCATCTCCGCTAGATCGGGTGCTACGTGAGGGACAAGAGCAGGTCCTGAGAAACCTGTTGCTGCGACGCGCTTCGTCCACAGAACGATGCTTAGGCCGGACATGTCGACCCGATTGTCCTTCTTGAGCTTTTTCGTTGCGCCCAAGCCTAGCGCGCCCTGGATCAAGCTCGTAGAAAGCTGACTCTTTCCCGTCAATGCCAGAAGCACTTCTCCAGTCTTGCGCTTATGCGAGAGCGCGATACAAAACTTAAGGGCTTCAACCAGTTCTTCCTGATAAGGCCCAGGCTTTTCGATGTGGTATAGCATTCGTCTAGACGAGGTGCGTTGGCGGCATAACAGATAGCCGCTTAGCCGCACGGGGCTGAGGGCGGGAAGGTGGGCCGAAGCTATAACTGGCGTTGGCGCCGGGACGGGCCGAGAACGCTGGTGCCCCGTGTCGGCCTACAGCGGCGAGTTATGCCGCGCCGA
>NZ_MVOI01000012.1:0-3540 GCF_002283555.1 Rubrivirga sp. SAORIC476
AACTACCCCCGCACAAGGAACCAAAGCATCAACAGTACGACCCCGACGAGGGGAACGATGAGGCCGATCACGTTCCGGCGGAACGCTGCCGGTTCGCGCGCTCGGTCGTAGAGACGGTGGGAGGCCCACCCCCACGCGGTGCCCGTACGCAGGTAGACGGCGACCCCGAGTCCAAACGCCGTCGCGACTACGAGGAGGCTCAAAAGCGGATGAACGGGGGCGGCAACGCTGGCGAGCATGAGCGCGCCGAAAGCGACGCCAACGACAGACAGAGACCACCGGCGGTACCGGGGGCCAACCTTGCCCTCACGGATTGCTTCTTGCTCCGCACGCCAGCTCCAATCCTGGAGCCGTTCGATCACAGTACGGCGGTCGGGGGGCGGCATGACAGATGGCGGCTCAGCCGCCCAGGGCAGCGGCCGCAAGGGTTGGACGAGTCGAAAGTAGCGCCGACGCCCGGACGAGCCGAGGACGCTGGAGTCCTGGGTCGGCCTGCAGCCGCGGGTTATATGGCCGGTGTTGCAGAGCGTTATTTGGCTTCACCATCTTGAAGCCTCTTGATGCCTTTTCGATCTAGGCGCAGCGAGGAACCGCCTGGAATCTGGAGTTCGGCTTCAGCGGATGCTCCGAGCAGAGCCGAGGCTAGTTGATCCGAGGGGTGAATTACCTCCTCGGATCTACCCTCTTTGGTGAATAGCCCCTCAGACAGGCGCTCCATCATCATTTCTGGCATAGGCTGATCGGTCTGCGTTCTCCAGTCGAGCGCAGTCTCGACTAGCCAACTTGCTCTGTCTAGGTCAAGATCAAATCGCTTCTGCTGAAATTCCTCGCTCGCATGCTTATCAAACCAGTTTTGCTGCCACCTGATGTAGTAGACCGAGGTGAGACCGAAGCCCACACCGAACGCAAGGGACCTGAGCGAGGCTATAACAATCTCTTGGACAGTAGCGTCAGGCCGGAAAGCCAGGACGCCCGCTACGATTGAGAATCCAACGAAGCCCACGCCGAATACCGCAAGCAGTACAAGAGTGAAGAGGTTAATAGGACGCCTGAGACCCCTTGTGCCCTCCGTTAGCGAGAATGTTGTGGCGCGCTGCTTTAGCTCCTCCTTCAGGTCTTTTCTGAGTTGGCGTCTAGCGTGCTGGGAGTCCTTCGCATCAAGCTCAGCCGACCGGGCCTCTAGGCGCTTTTGATACTCATCCAGCGAGTCTCTTCGGGCTTGGACCTCCTTTTCTAGCTCCGCTTTCCTCGCATCAAACTGATCAGAGAGCCGCTGCTCAGATTCTGTGATGCGCTCAGCGAATTGTTCTGAGAACGTACTGAGCGCCTGGACCTGCTGCTCTACAGCAGCCTCTCTCGCTTGGATGTGCTCACGAATCACTTTGGGCAGCGACCCGGCCTCGCTCACCGTTGCGGCGTGACGCCCAACCTTGTCGTTGATGCTGAGCTGGAGCTTCGCTAGTTGATCCTGCTCACCTTCCTCGAAAGGAACTTGGTAGTTGTATCTGATCTGATCGACGCCTGGCTCATCCTCGCGAGTTACAGTGGTGCTCCATCCATTCACTTGGTGTAGCAAAGAAACGCTTTGGACGATCAGCGTTCGCTTACCAAGCAGTTCGAACAAGGAGGTGTCACCGTCAGGCTCAAGGTTGCCGTCCAGAGAAACCGAAGAACCACCATTTATCGACAGACTGCCTCCCCTAAGCTCCGTACCCGATTCCTGCACTGCCGCGCGCAGACGTTCTACCAACTCCAAGTCTCCGTGCTTGCGGATTCGATAGTTGAAGTTGCGGGCCTGTTTAGACATGAGGGTTCAGTTGGGGGCAGGTCCCTATCGCTGAGGAGGCCATATAACATTTGCGGCTCAGCCGCAACGGGCAGCGACCGCGGACGGTAGGGAAGGCAACGTAGACGCCGAGGCGTGGACGAAGCAAGAGCGCTGGAGCCCGTTGTCGGCCTGCAGCCGCTGGTTACACCGCCTATAGCAATCGCGCCTCGTCCGCAAGGCTGTCCATGGATGGTTCAGAGTCCGACCGCTCCGCCGAGGCTTTGTGCAACACGAACGTACCCCAAACGCCAGCGGCGAGAACTAACGCGATCAGCAGACCGAAATAGAGGCTCCCGTCAGGGACGGAGCCTATGAACTGAACGAGCACCCGGCTAAGCAGGTGAAGCACGAGCATCGCGACGGCTGCCGCCCGGCTCCCTCGGTAGATGCCGTAGGCGAGACCCAGATAGAGTGCACCGTCGATCACGCTCCAGCCGCTGGCGGCGCCGCCTGTGGGGTCCCAGATCCCGAATCCAGCAAGAACCGCGACGAGCGTCGTCATCAGTCCGGAGAAGGCCGCTGCAGCGGCTGCGGCTCTGACAGCCAAAGTTGCTTGACGTTCGATCACGTTGGAGGCGGTGTAACAGTTTGCCGCTTAGCCGCACGGGGCTGGCGGCAAGGCGGTGAGTCAGAGCGGAGGATACGCCGTGCCGGGCCCAGAGCGAGAGCGCTGGCGCCCCGTGTCGGCCTACAGCGGCGGGTTATGCCGTTGTGCTACAGGGCTTCGAATCGAAATACCTTCCTGTACCTGTAGTACGAGTACGTCCGGGTGTCACCGTAGTACTCGACAGTCAGCCTCATCGATCGGACCCAGCGCGTAGGCATGTCTCGATGAAACGGGAGAGCGAGGCTGAACCGGCTCCCAGGCATCAGGTACCCCCGAGAAGCTGCCGGGGTCGGCCCCTCAGTGTAGTGCGCGGGCCAGTCGCCCCAAGGAGGGGCCGGAGGGGGAGGAGCCACCCCCTCATACTCCAGCGTCACTTGAACCAGGGGCTCCGAGGAAGGGCGGATAAAGTCCGTGCTGTCGTCGACCGCTGGCGGAACGAGTGCGACCGTGCCGCTGACGATCACGAGGTCTCGATCAAACACGACGGGGTCGAAGTTCACGACGACTCGTGAAGTGTCACGAGCCATCGGCACTCCCCCATCTACAACGGGCACGACAGGCTGCGCTCCCGCAGTGGCGCAGCCGAGCATCACGATCAGGAGTGCTGTTCTCATGTGGTCGTGGACGGCATAACAGATGGCCGCTTAGCCGCACGGGGCTGAGGGCGGGATGGTGGGACGAAGCTATGACTGGCGCGAACGTCGGGACGAACCGAGGGCGCTAGCGCCCCGTGTCGGCCTACAGCGGCAGGTTATGCCGCCCGGCCTCATTCGCCGCCCGTCGCAAACAACATATGCGACGTTACCGAACACCCCTGGATTGCCAACAGACCCTCCATCCCTGCCGCGTACCACCACACGGAATCGGAGGACTCGGCTTTGACGACGATGGAGTCCTGACGCCCACCGATCTGACCGAGCGAGTCGCGGAGCACATCTAGGGGCACTCGCCCAACGAGGATCTCAATCGAGACAAAGTTGCCGTTCCAGTCGAGCGTCTCACACTGCGGGCGGGTCGCCTCGCGGTCGCAGGAGGGGAAGTAGTAGCAACTGCGAGTCTGGGACCCTGAGCAACCGGACGCGACAAGCCAGATGCTCAGAATCAG
>NZ_MVOI01000012.1:3582-3897 GCF_002283555.1 Rubrivirga sp. SAORIC476
AACCCGCAAACAGCGGCGGGGCCGACGGGCATAGTCTACGCAGCAGCGACCGGACCGGCGCCGGGACCGCCGGAAGTGACCCGGGTTGCGGGTTCAACGACCTGTTATCCGTCGAGCGGACGGTGAGGACTCTGGGCGAGGCACCCCAGAAGACCCAGAAGCGACAGACGACCGCCGATCCCAGTCGGGCCCACCTGCCCGCGGCATCAACTCCGTTATGCCGCGGGCGGGCGGGCCCGATACGCTACGATGCTGCCGGTCGGTCGGAAAGGTGTTTAGACGTGCATCACAGGGTGCGTTTCCGCGATGTACGAA
>NZ_MVOI01000012.1:3930-119571 GCF_002283555.1 Rubrivirga sp. SAORIC476
ATAGAGTGACGTGTACCCGAATGTAGTGACTCCCCAGCCGCTGCGACCTTGACCATCCGGTCACCCAGCCCCAGACGACGCGCATCCCCCGCACGCATGCGCCAGACCTTCACCTGCGCGTCCCACCGTCCGCCTGCCCCCTTCACCCGACGCGCCACCTCCGCCTCCCCCCACGCCACCCGCACCCCGACCACTGTGTCCGCCCGAGGCGACCACGGCCCGGCATCCACCACCAGCTCCACGGTCGTCAGGCGTCGCTGGCGAGCGTCATCGAAGCGATAGCGGACGCACACCAGTTGCTCCCCGTAGCGATCGACATACTGGCGAGTGCCCCGCTGGCCGGGCCGAAGGGTCTGCATCACGTGCATGGCAGCAGAGCGTAGAGCGCACCAACATACGGAGCCGCTCTCCCCATCGGAGACACCGACCACCCACCCCGGCAACCTCCCCGACCGCGCACCAGACTCCGTCGGCGACGAGCGCCGCCGCGCCCCCATCACCTGCGGACCGTCCCTGCCCGCCCCCTACCTCGCCCGCCTCGGCACCGAGGCGGTCCAGCAGCGCCTCAGACCTAACCGGACGCCGACTTCGACCCCGTAGACCTCGACTTCGACCTCGTAGACCTCGGTTTCGACCATCCCTACGGACACCCTCCCTACCCCGCCTCCGCAGGCGCGGCGGCCACGTGAGCCAGCATCCGGTGCAGCAGGTCCGTCCGCGAGCACACCGAGGGGGCCACGACCACGATGCGCGCGCCGGTCTCCTCGTTCTGGAGCAGCGCCGCGCACGGGTACCGCTCCCGCCGCGGGCCCGTCACCAGCTGGTGCTCGCGCTCCGTAAACGCCAGCGGCGTGAAGGTCCACGGCTTCCGCACCGACCAGTCGGTGTAGACGACCTCCACGCGCTGGTCGGGGTCGACGACGCCGCCCTCCACGTCGAACACGCCCACGCAGTCCGTCTCGAAGCCGAACAGCCCGAGGCTGTGCTCCCAGGCCTGGAAGAGCGGCCCGTTGCCCCAGTAGACCGTGCCGTCGTGCTTCGGGTGCTCCATCGTGTGGCCTTCCCGCGGGTCGTAGTCCTGCCAGCGGCCGTCCGCCCAGGCCTTCCACCAGAACATGCCCGCGTGGCCGCCCATCTGCGCGCCCCCGTGGTAGTTGTTCTCGATGTCGATGCGCGGGAAGCGCGGCCCCAGCAGCAGCAGCGATCCGCCGCGCCCCAGGAAGCCGTCCACCATGTCCGTCACCGACGCGCCGCGCTTCGTCTTGAACGGCATCTCGTTGCCGACGATCACGAGCAGGTCGCCCGCGCCCTCCAGCGTGTCGATCTCGCGCGCCGCCACGTGCCGCATCCGCCCGAAGTAGCTCACCGCCGAGCGGATGAATCCCTGCAGGATGTCGGCGAACAGGCGCGGCTCGTCCATGAGGAACGGCCGCTCGACCGGCACCGGCGGCGGCAGCGGCGGCATCGCCAGCTCCCCGCTCCAGACGCGCTGCGGCGCGTACGCCACCTCCAGTACGTGCGACGTGCCCGGCGTCAGCGAGACGAGCAGGTACTCGCTCGCGCCGTCCTCCTCCACCTCGGGGTCGATCTCGACGCCGTCGAGCGTCACCATCTCGACGGCCTCGCGCGGCGGCACGCGCAGCTCCAGCCGCTCGACTGCCGTCGCCTCCAGGGTCACGCGGACGCCGTCGGCGGTCTCCTCGTACGTCAGCCGCCCCGCCACCAGGTCGACCTCGGCCGACCACGTCTCCCACGACCGCGGCACGGCCGGAGCGAGGCGGAGCGTCCGCTCCCCGGGCTCCCGGATGCTGAGGCCGATCAGGCCGTACTGGACCGCGTCCAGCAGCGCGCCGGAGCCCGTGATGAACGCGTGGCCCACCACGTCGTCCTGGGCCCCGTCCTCGGGCTCCATGTACTCCTCGCACAGCCCCGGCAGCGTCGGCCATGCGAACGTGTCGACGATCTTCGACAGCACGTGCAGCCCACCCTCGGCGTCGTAGTTGTTGAAGCGCGCCTTCGCCTCGTGGGCCATCCACCACGGCCAGACGCGCCCGTTGTGGTCGTTGTCCGCCGGGACGTAGCGCATCGGCAGGTCCGTGGTGACCGTGCCGAAGGGACGCCACGAGCGCTCGCGGATCGTGTCGAGCGTGCGGTACCGCTCGTTGCGGCTCGCGATGCGCTCGACCAGCGCGATGGCGTTGTCGGCCAGCATCAGTGCCGTGTCCGGGATGCCCCACTGGACGGCGTTGTTGAAGTAGCCAGCCTCGTTCCAGAACGCGTCGTGGATCGACTGGCGGGAGCGCGCCGCGAGGTCGCGGTAGCGGTCCGCGTCGGCGTCGCGGCCGAGGGCCTCGCAGAGGAACGCCATCCGGCGGAGGCCCGCGAAGTAGAGCGCGTTCGAGTAGAGCGTCCGCTGCCCCTCCACGAGGCGGAGGAAGCGGCTGTGGTCCATCCACTCGGTCACGTCCACGATCAGCCCGTCCTCGTCGGCGTCGCGCGCGATCCAGACCTCCATCCACGGCTCGAAGGCCGCCACCATGCGCTCGGCCCAGGCCGTGTCGCCGGTGTGCTTGTAGACGCGCCAGACGAGCTTGAGGAGCCACCCGATCCCCTCCGCCGAGCCGCCCTGGCTGGTGTCGTCGGACACCTTGAGGTCGGTCGGGTCGTGCGCGGTGTGCCGCGCCGCCTCGTAGTCGAGCGTCGCCAGCACGGCGTCGGTGAGCCCCGCGGCCACGCCGCCCGGCCCGAAGCCCGAACCGAAGTCGCGGCTCCAGACGTCGCGCCAGCGGAAGATGTCGCAGACCATCTTGGAGCCCTCCCCGCCCGGCCGACCGTCGGCGTCGGGGGTCCAGTCGTAGCCCAGGAGCAGGTGCGCCTTGGCGAACTCGACGGCGCGGTCGAGGTCGGCGTAGGGCGTGCGCAGGCGGAGCCCGCGCCGGGCCGTCTGCTCGACCCACGCGTCGGCCGCAGCGAACGGATCGCCGACCGCGTCGGCCGCGGCGGCATCGCCCAGGAGGAATGCCGCGCGCTGCCCCACCTCCAGCCGGAGCCCGAGGCGGTCCGCCTCGGCTTCGTCGGGGCCGGAGTCGTCGGAGACCGCGAGCGGATCGGGCGTCCAGAGCGTCGCCACGTCGGTGCCTTCGCCTCCCTCGGGCGACGCCTCGGCGCCGAACAGCTCCAGGCGCCAGTCGGCGTCCCGGGCGGCCTCGACCAGGATCACCAGCAGCGTCGCGTCCGGCTGCGCCGCGACGGTGATCGCGCCGCGGTCGCCCAGTTCGTAGCGCGTCCGCCCCGGCGTGACCACGGTGCGGACGCCGACCGAGTCGGCGGGCTCGCCGTCCACGAGGAGGCGGTAGCCCGCGGAGGGGCCTGCGAACACGAAGTCGGCGGAGGCCGCGCGGACGCGGGCGATCAGGCGGCCGTTGCCGACGACGGTTTCGACATCGTGGTCGAAGACGAGGGGATCCATACTCGGGCGAAGGGAGACGCCGGAAGCTAAGCGCTTTCACCCTGCGCCCTGGTCAGGATTCGGCCGTTCCCGGCTGGCTCTCGTTCAGAACGCGTGTGCCGCCTGCTGGCGTTGCAGCGTCGCCTCACCGAGCCGTCCAACGCACGACACCCCGCCCGGAGCATCCGGACGGGGCGTCGCGACAGTCAGTGCGGAGGCGTGCAGCCTACTGCGCCTTCGCCTCGCGGTACCGGCGGTCGGCCTCGTCCCAGTTGACGACGTTCCACCACGCCGAGACGTAGTCGGGACGCTTGTTCTGGTACTTCAGGTAGTAGGCGTGCTCCCACACGTCGATGCCGAGGATCGGGTAGGCCCCGTGCATGACCGGGTTGTCCTGGTTGGCGTGGCCGTGGACCTGGAGCTTGCCGTCCGACGAGAGCTCCAGCCACGCCCAGCCGCTGCCGAACTGGCCGCCCGCCGCCGCGGAGAACTGCTCCTTGAATGCGTCGAACGAGCCGAAGGCCTCGTCGATGGCCGCCCCCAGTTCACCGGTCGGCTCGCCGCCGCCGTTGGGGGACATCGTCGTCCAGAAGATGCCGTGGTTGAGGAAGCCGCCCCCGTTGTTGCGGACGGCCGTCTGCTTGTCGGCGGGCAGCGCGTCGAGATCGGCGAGGGTCCGGTCGATGGGCTGGTCGGCCCACTCGGTGCCCTCCAGCGCGGCGTTCAGCTTGGTGGTGTAGCCCGCGTGATGCTTGTCGTGGTGGATCCGCATCGTCTGCTCGTCGATGTGGGGCTCCAGGGCGTCGTAGTCGTACGGAAGAGGGGGAAGGTCGAAAGCCATGGGATCGGGGTTGGGAAGGGTGCGGGTGATACCCGGTCCCGCGGACACCGTTTCCAAGCAGGCGCGGTGGCGCGCAGTCAACCCTGACGCTGCCCGTCTCCGTCTTCGATCGCCCCCAGCATCCTCGCCCGGTCCGCCTCGGTGAGTCGGCCGAGGCGGAGGAGCTGATCGAGGGCCGCCTCCACCGCCCGGCGGTCAGTCCCCTCGGCCGTCGGGTCGGCGGGCGGGGCAGCCGGGGGCCTCCCCCCCAGCGCGAGCACCTGCTGGAGGAACCGCTCGACGAACTCGGCCGCACCCGGCTGGCCCGAGAAGTCGAGCGTCTCCGTGACCGTCGCCCGCCCGCGGTTGAGGTCGATCTGGACCTCGCGCCCGCCCAGAAGCTTGCGCTTGGCCCGCACGCCCACCACGTCCTCGTAGCGGACCGTCCGCGCGGGCTGGAGGTCGTTGTTCTGGAACACGAGCCGGTCGGCGAGGAAGACGGCCCCGTCCTTCGCCGAGCCGAGGCGGGTGGCGTCGTAGAGCGCGATCACGTCGGCCGCGTCCACCTCGGGCGCGTAGTCGGCCAGGGCGGCGCGGAGCTTGGCGGCCGGGAGGTCGGGGGCGACGTAGAGCCCCAGGTCGGGGGCCGTCGGGAGGTAGTCGCGGAGGAGGGCGTCCATGCTGGAACCGGAGAGAGCGGAGGCCTCCCTCCTACCCCGCCCCGCGTCCGCCGTTCTGCCCCGGCTAGTTCTGCGACTCCAGTTCGCGGACCCGCTCCTCGATGCGCCGCTCCAGCTCCGGCTGGCGCTCCAGGACCACCTGCTGGCCGATCTCCATGCCCTGCTGCATCAGCACCGGCATCAGCTGGATCGTCTTCTGGCCGAGGTCGGTCGCGTAGAACACGCCGAGCTCGCGCAGCTCCGCCTCGGTGTACGCCTCGGCATAGACACGGGCGAGGTCGTCTCCCACGGCGTCCCAGCTCATGGCGTCGGCCATGAACTCCCGCATGATGTCCTCGAAGGGGCCCAACTGGGGGTTGGCCTGGAGCTGGGCGTCCATCACCGAGTCGATGCTCCGGGCCATGATGCCCTCCATGTCCATCTGCATCAGGAGGTCCACTGACGCCTGGAGATGGGAGGCCGAGATGTCCTGCGCCCGCGCCGATCCGGCGGCGAGCAGGCAGAGGGCGGCGGCGAGAAAGAGGCGCTTCATTACGGGGCGACCGCGACCACGGCGTCCGCCCCGAAGGCGGCGAGCGTCACGTCGATGATGTGAGACGGCAGGATGCCCAGCAGCAGCAGCGCGATCCCGCAGACCACGATCACGGCTCCGGTGCCGCGGCTGACGGGGAACGCCAGCTTCGCGTTCTCGGGCGCGTCATCGGGGCTCTTCATCCACATCACCACGAGCACGCGGAGGTAGTAGTAGCCCGAGACCACCGAGGCGAGCACGCCCAGCACCGCGAGCCACGTCAGATCGGCGCGGACGGCGGCGGCGAACACGAGGTACTTGCCGATGAAGCCCGCCAGCGGCGGGAAGCCGGTCAGCGCGAACATGAACACGCCCATCGCGACGCCCAGGAACGGCTTCCGGTAGCCGATGCCCGCGAGGCTGTCGAGGTCCTGATCGGCCCCCTGCTCGGCGTCCCACTCCAGCGCGCCCATCACGCCGAAGGCGCCCAGGTTCATGAGCGTGTAGGCGAGCAGGTAGAACAGCGCGCCGCCGTAGCCCTCCGCCGAGCCTGCCGCCAGGCCCGCCAGGATGTAGCCCGCGTGGGCCACCGACGAGTAGGCGAGCATCCGCTTGACGTTGGTCTGCATCAGCGCGACCACGTTGCCGCCCACCATCGTCACGGCAGCCACGATCACCAGCACCAGCTGGACCGTTCCGCCGACCAGCTCCGGCGGCAGCGCCCGCGAGAGCACCACCGCCAGGGCGACGAACGTCGCCGCCTTCGAGGCCGTCGACATGAACGCCGTCAGCGCGGTCGGGGCGCCCTGGTACACGTCCGGCGTCCACATGTGGAAGGGCACCGCCGAGACCTTGAAGAAGAAGCCCACCAGCAGCAGGCCGACGCCCGCCAGGAAGAGGCCATTCCGACCGGTCTCTTCGAGCCCCGCGGCCAGACCGGTCAGGTCCATCGTACCGGTGGCGCCGTAGAGCAGCGCGAGGCCGTAGAGGAAGAAGCCCGTCGAGAAGGCACCCAGCAGGAAGTACTTCAGCGCACTCTCGTTGGCCGTCGACTCCTCGCGCACGAGGCCCGTGAGCACGTACAGACAGACCGACATCGTCTCCAGGCCCACGAACAGGGTCACCAGGCTGCCCGCGCTCGCGAGCGTCATCATGCCCGCGGTGGCGAACAAGATCAGGGCGTGCACCTCGCCATAGTTGCGCCCGATGCGCGACAGGTACGGCACCGTCAGCGCGACGCTGGCGATGGCGCCGATCAGGATGATCACGTTGGCGACGGCCGCGGGGCCGCCGACGAACACCTGCCCGTCGAAGGCGGTCCGCCCCTCACCGATGGCGAGCATCTGGAAGCCGGCGGCGACGGCCATGCCGAGGCCCGCGATCCACGGAATGGCCGCGTCGTCGTTGCGGAACGCGTCGAGGACGACGACGAACACACCGAGGGCCGCCACCAAGAGGATGGGCCCGGTCGAGGCGAGGTCGGCGAGGAAGTGGTGGTACATGGAGCGAGATAGCGGTCAGAGATCAGGAATCAGTTGTCAGCAGGAGCACTGACGCCTGAGAGCTGACGACTTACAGGGCGTTGATGCGGCGAGCGAACTCGAGGTCGGTCTCGGTGACCTGGTTGTCGGCGTCGTGTGTCGAGAGCGCGAGGCCGACCCGGTTGTAGACGTTCGTGATCTCCGGGTGGTGGTCCATCGACTCGGCCTCGAACGCGACGCGCGTCAGGAAGGCGAAGGCCTCGCGGAAGTCTGCGAACTCGAAGTCCCGGGAGATCCAGGCGTCGCCATCCTCCGAGTCGTGAGTCCAGCCGTCGGGACACTGGGCCTCGACCTGGTCGGCCGTCAGGGGGTCGCGTGCAGGCATCAGAACGGGAGGGCGAGGAGCAGGCCGGGCGACTCCACGATGGCCTGTGCGGCGTGCGCGGCGTCCGGCGGGTGCGGGATCACGTAGCCGCTGAAGAAGACGAGCCAGACCAGGATGTAGATCGGGACGAGGACTGGGATGGAGTACTTGACCATGTAGGCCACGAACGACGGCGTGTCGACCCCGCTCGACTCGGCGATGGCCTTGACCATGAAGTTGGGGCCGTTGCCGATGTAGGTCAGCGCGCCCCAGAACACCGACGCCACCGAGATCGCCTGCAGGTAGAAAGTCTCGGCCGGGAGCGTGGTGCCCAGCGCGAAGTCGGTCACCTGGCTGACCACGTTCACGTCACTGCCAAACTTGCCCATCGCCGCGGACAGGAAGCTGACGTAGGTGGGTGCGTTGTCGAGCACCCCCGAGAGCACGCCGGTGCCGAAGTAGAACGACGTGACGCCGAGCGCCTCTGCGTTCTGGGCAGCGAAGGCGCCGATGAGCGTCAGCGCGGGCTGCATCGTCAGGAAAATGCCGATGAACAGGAAGCCGACCTCCTTGATGGGCTCGAAGTTGAAGTCGTTGCCCCGGAGGATGGCCTTGTCGGCGGTCCGGAAGGCGAAGACCGCCACCAGCCCCATGATCACCTCGCGGATGCCGAACGGCACCCCGAAGTGGTGGAGGTCGATGATCGTGCCCTCGATGGCCGGCAGCACCTTCGGGTCGATGAACACCGACACGATGATCACCGCCAGCCAGGCGAAGCCGATCTTGCCCTCGATCTCCAGCTTCTTCGGGTTGACGCCGCCCTGGGTGAGTTGGACCGACGCCTCGTCGGCGTGGATGTCGTCGACGTCCGTGACGCCGGGTGCCTCGGGGACCGCGGCGGCGCCGGGCACGTCACCGGGGTCCACGTCGGAGCCCCCCGCCTCGGCAGAGCCGCGGAGGCTGGTCGCCTTGTTGCGCCCGTCGATCACGTAGAAGACCGCCGCCAGCAGCAGCACCGTCGGCAGCCAGATGTACCAGATGTGGACCACCGTCCAGAAGAACGGCACGCCGCGCAGGAAGCCGAGGAACAGCGGCGGGTCGCCGATGGGCGTCAGCGCGCCGCCGACGTTCGAGACGATGAAGATGAAGAAGATGATGTGGTACGCCTTCAGCCGCCCCGCGTTGAGCCGCATGTAGGGCCGGATCAGCAGCATCGAGGCGCCCGTCGTCCCGATGAAGTTGCTCAGCACCGCCCCGACCAGGAGCAGGATCGTGTTGGCGCGCGGCGTCCCGGCGAAGTCGGTCTTGATAAGGATGCAGCCGCTCGCGACGTAGAGCGAGCCGAGCAGCGCGATGAAGGCGAAGTACTCCTCGGCGGCGTGCAGAATCGGGATGCCGTCGCCCAGCACGGCGAGGTAGTAGGCAGCCACGAGCAGCCCGAGCGCGATGGCGACCTTCGGGTAGTGGTGGTGCCAGAAGTGCGGGTAGAACAACGGCCCGGTGGCGATCATGCCGAGCAGCAGCGCGAACGGGATCACGAGCCAGACCGGCGGCATCGGGCCGTGGTGCCCTCCCTCCTCGCCGTGCTCGCCGTCCGGGCCATGCGCCTCGGCGGCGACGTCCCCGCCCGCCTCGATGGCCGCGGCGTCGTCCTCGATGCCGAGGGCCTCGACGGAAGGCGGCGCGTCCTGCGCCTCGGCCGCCTCCTCGACCGCCTCGACCGGCGCCTCTGAGGCAGGCGTCGGCACGTCGACGGCGTCCTGGGCTCCGGCGGGGAGCGCCAGCAGCAGCAGCGCGAGAAGCGAGAGGAGCCGGAATCGGCAGGTCGACGCAGTCAGCATGGCGCGGAAAGGAGGGAGGGGACGGACGACGGACTAGTGCGCGGGCGCAGGCGGAGCCACCGGCGCGGCGGCCACATCGGCGGGCCAGACGACGTCGACCACGACGGGCTTGGCGTCGAGGTCTTTGGACGCTGCGAGGACGGCTCCGGCCTTGACCTCAGAAGTCGCGATCAGGCTGCGGACGGCGCGCTCGGAGCGGTCGAGGAACGGCGCGGGCCAGAAGCCCATCAGCAGCATCAGCGCCGCCAGCGGCAGCAGCAGGCCGATCTCGCGCCCGTTCAGGTCGGCCATCGTGCGGTTCTCCTCGTTCGTGATCTCGCCGAAGAACGTCCGGTACACCATCCACAGGAGGTAGACTGCCGCGAAGATGACGCCCGTCGTGGCGACCGCGATCAGAACGGGGTTGCCGAGCGTCGGCGAGTTCCAGGACCCGATCAGGATCATGAACTCGCCCACGAAGCCGTTCAGGCCCGGCAGACCCGCCGAGGCGAACACGCTGAAGAGCATGAAGAAGGTCAGCACCGGGACGCTCTTCGCGATGCCGCCGAAGTCCGCCATCGCGCGGGTGTGGCGCCGCTCGTAGAGCATGCCGATGATGAGGAACAGCGCGCCCGTCGAGATGCCGTGGTTGACCATCTGGATCAGCGCCCCCTGCGAGGCGATCACGTCGAAGGCGAACACGCCGAGCACGACGAACCCGAGGTGGGACACCGACGAGTAGGCGACGAGCTTCTTGACGTCGGTCTGCGCGAACGCGACCAGCGCGCCGTACACGATGCCGATGACGGCCAGCACGCCGATCCACGGCGCCGCCGCCGCGCTCGCGTTCGGGAAGAATGGGATGACGAACCGCAGCAGCCCGTAGGTGCCCATCTTCAGCAGCACGCCCGCCAGCACCACCGAGCCACCCGTCGGCGCCTGGGTGTGGGCGTCGGGCAACCACGTGTGGAACGGGAAGAGCGGCACCTTGATCATGAACGCCAGCCCGAAGACGGCGAACAGGCCCCACTGCGCGCCCAGCGGCACGCCGAAGCTGACCAGCTTGTACCAGTCGGTCGTGAACACGCCGCCGTTGACGGCGTCGCCCGCCGCGAATCCGAGCCACAGCACACCGACCAGCATCAGCAGGGAGCCAACCAGCGTGTAGAGCACGAACTTGACCGCCGCGTAGACCCGGTCCTCTCCGCCCCAGATGCCGATGAGGAACACCATCGGGATCAGCGTCAGCTCGAAGAAGATGTAGAACAGGAAGACGTCGAACGCGGCGAACACGCCGAGCACGCCGGTCTCCAGCAGCAGCATGAGCGCGTAGTAGCCCTTGTGCGCCTTGCCGATGTACGTCCACGACGAGAGCACGATGATCGGCCCCAGCAGGGTCGTGAGCAGGATCAGGAGCAGGTTCAGCCCATCGACGCCCACGAAGTAGGTGATGTCGACGCCGCCGAACCACAGCAGGCGCGTCGCCATCTGGGGCGCGGCCGCGGTCGACACCGCCGGGTCGAAGCCGAGCCACAGCCCGATCGAGATCGCGAACGTGACCAGCGTCACGCCGAGCGCGCCCCACCGGATCGCGTTCACCGACGGCAGCGCAAGCAGCGCGAGCGCGCCGAGCGCCGGGAGGAAGATGACGAGCGAGAGGAGCATCGAGTTCAGAGTGCGGAGTTCGGTGTTCGGGGCCGGACCGTGCGGGTGTTCGCTGCCGAACCCCGGACGCTCGACACCGAACCCATCATCAGACGAAGAGGACGAGCGCGACGACGGCCACCACGCCCACCACGATGGCAAGCGCGTAGGTCTGGACGACGCCCGTCTGCGCGCCGCGGAGCCAGCCCGAGAGCCGACGGACGCCGTGGGCGAGGCCCATCACACCCCCATCGACCACGTTCTTGTCGAACGGGGCGAACACCTTGCGGGCGCCCTCCACCGTGGCCTTGACGAACGTGGCGTTGTAGACCCGGTCGAAGAACCAGACCTGGCTCGCGGGGGCGTAGAAGAGCGCGAACACCTTGCGCACGGAGCGGTCCGCCTCGGGGCCGCGGCTAGCGAAGCGGAAGCCCAGCCACGCCGCCGCGATGCCGGCGATGGCGAGGGTGGCGCCCAGACCGAGCAGGATCCACTCGGTCGTGTGGGAGGCGTGGTGCGCGTCGAGCGTTGCGAACAGGGAGCCCGCCGGAGCCGTCGCCGCCTCCAGCGCGTCCGCCACCGGACCGAGGTGGCCGTCGTGGCCCACCAGCCAGCCGTGGATCCACGAGGCGTTCTCACCGAACACGGCGGGCAGGCCGAAGAAGCCCGCGACGGCCGCGAGACCTGCGAGCACCATCAGCGGGATCGTCATCGTGATCGGGCTCTCGTGGGCGCGCGTGTCGAACGCGTCCGGCCAGCGCGACTCGCCCTCGAACGTCAGCAGGTAGGCGCGCGTCATGTAGATCGCCGTCAGCACGGCCGTGATCAGGCCGACGACCCACAGCACGCCGTAGCCGATGTGGACCTGGTTGGCGAACTCGAACGTGCGGAACAGGATCTCGTCCTTCGAGAAGAAGCCCGACAGCGGCGGCAGGCCCGCGATGGCGAGCGTGGAGACCAGGAAGGTCGCCGCCGTCACCTTCATGTCCTTGCGGAGGCCGCCCATCGTCCGCATGTCCTGCGCGTCGAAGCCCCCTTCGTACGGAAGCGTCGCGTAGGCGGGCTTCGGACCGTCGGCATGGTGGCCTTCGCCGTGGTCCGGCGCGTGGTCGTCCCCGTGGCCGCCGTGATGATCCGGCACGAGGCCCTTGTGGGCCAGCTTGTGCTCCACGTCGTGCATGGCGTGGATCACCGAGCCCGAGCCGAGGAAGAGGCACGCCTTGAAGAAGGCGTGGGTCATGACGTGGAAGATGGCCACGTAGAACGCGCCGACGCCGGCCGCGAGGAACATGTAGCCCAGTTGGCTGACTGTCGAGTAGGCCAGCACCTTCTTGATGTCGTTCTGCGTGATCGCGACCGTCGCCGCCATGATCGCCGTCAGCGCGCCGATGCTGGCGATGACCGCCATCGCGGTCGGCTGGAGGAGCACGAGCGACGAGAGGCGGGCCAGCAGGTAGAGGCCCGAGGTCACCATCGTCGCCGCGTGGATCAGCGCCGAGACGGGCGTCGGCCCGGCCATCGCGTCAGGCAGCCAGACGAACAGCGGGATCTGGGCGCTCTTGCCCGTCGCGCCGATGAACAGCAGGATGCAGACCCAGAGGCCGGTGCTCCCCTCGAACAGCGCCAGCGTCTCCGGCGCGAGCAGCGTCGTGAAGTCGAGCCCGAACGGCCCGTCGATGGCGGCGGTGACGGTCTGGAAGATGATGAACATCGCCAGCAGGAAGGCGAAGTCGCCGATCCGGTTGACGATGAACGCCTTGTTGGCCGCCGCCGAGTTCTTGAGGTCGGTGTACCAGAACCCGATCAGCAGGTAGCTGCACAGCCCCACGCCCTCCCAGCCGAGGAACAGCACCGGCAGGTTCTCCGCCAGCACCAGGTTGAGCATCGCGAAGATGAACAGGTTCAGGTAGGCGAAGAAGCGCCAGAACCCGTCGTCGTCGTGCATGTACCCGACCGAGTACAGGTGGATCAGCGCGCCGACGCCGGTGACAATCATCGTCATCAGCAGCGACAACTGGTCGATCCGGTACGCGAAGTCGATCTGCAAGTCGCCCGCGGCCATCCATGAGAAGTAGCGGACGACCTCCGGCTCGGCGAACCCGAAGAACAGCGTCGCGGTCACGGCGAACGGCAGCGCGACGGCCAGCGTCCCCAGCGCGCCGATGAGCGTCTTCTTCTCTCGGTACGCGGGCGAGAACAAGCCCATCATCCCGTTGAACGCCGCCACGAAGAGCGGCGGGAGGAGGATGAGCTGAACGAGGAGTTCCATTCGAGGGAGAGGGAATCGGGATGGGAGAGGGATGAGAGAGGGAGCGGCGGAGGCTTCCCTCCATCCCGCGTCCCCCCAAGCCTCTACCCTCTAAACAGACGCAGTTCGTCGACGTTGACGGTCAGCTTGTTGCGGAACATGGCGATCACGATCGCGAGCCCCACGGCCGCCTCAGCGGCGGCGACGCTCATCACGAAGAAGACCAGGATCTGGCCGTCCACGTCGCCGAAGGCCTGACTGAAGGCCACCAGCGTCAGGTTGACCGCGTTCAGCATCAGCTCGATGCTCAGGAAGACGACGATCACGTTGCGGCGCAGGAGCACGCCGAGAACGCCGATCGTAAAGAGCACCGCGCTCAGCGAGAGGTACCAGGTGAGGTCCATTCAGGTGTCGGTTGTCGGAGACCGGTTTCCGGTGGGCTCTCGGGGTACCGAGAACCGGGTACCGGACACCGCTACACGAATCGCTTCTTGGCGAGGAGGACGGCGCCGATGGTGGCGGCCAGCAGGAGCGCGCCGACGATCTCGAGCGAGAACGCGTGCGTCGTGAGGAGCGCCACGCCAAGGTTCTCGACCGAGGTCGCCGCGACGGCGTCCGCCGGGAGTGGGATCGCCGGGTCGAGGTCCGCGCGGGTGGCGACGGCCGAGAGCAGCAACGCCAGCACGCACACGCCGCCGATGAACGCCAGCGCGCGCGGCCACGAGAGCGTGCTCAGCCGCGGCGACTGCTCCAGGTTCAGAAGCATGATCACGAACAGGAACAGCACCATGATGGCGCCTGCGTAGACCAGGATCTGGACGACCCCGATGAAGGCGGCGTTGAGCGTCAGGTAGAGGCAGGCGATGGCGATCATCGTCTGGACCATCCACAGCGCACTGGCGACGGGGCTGCGCGAGACCAGCATGCCGACGGCACCGGCCACCGCGAAGACGGCGAACACGAAGAAGAGGAACGTCTCCACGGGGTTGGGTGAGGGGGAGGCGGGTCCGGGCCGCGAGCCCAGTGAGGGACGCCAAGATACCGGCCCTCTGCGCACGGCGACAACCGGACGGCGTTCCCGCGGGGATCTCTCCGTGAAGAGCCGCCCCGGCCGTCAGGGATGTCCCGTAGAAGCGGCTCGATGCGCTGGCCGGGCCGTCTATCTTCTGAGCCGATGGACGCCCCCGCCTCCCCTCCCGTCCCGACCGCCACGCCCCGGCGGCGCGTCCGCAAGCGCGACCTCGTGCTCCCGGTGGCCCTTAGCCTCGCGGCGGTAGGCGTGGTCCTGTGGGCGACCTACGAGCCGGGCGCCTTCGCGAAGGTGCGCGGGACGTTCAACCCGTGGTACCTGCTCGGCGCCGTCGGCGCGGTGGCGTTGCAGATCACGGCCGGCGGGCTCCGCCTGCGGTACGTCTCGCGCGGGCTGATCGGGTCCGCCGCGGGCATCCGGGCCCAGCTGACGTGGGACTTCATGTCGGCCGTGACGCCATCGGCTATGGGCGGGGCGCCGTTCGCGGCCTTCTTCATCGCCAAGGAGAACGGGCTCGCCTACGGGCAGGTGACGGCGGTCATGCTGTTCACGATGATCATGGACCAGATCTGGTTCACGCTGCTCATCGTGACGCTGTACGTCTCGGCGATCTGGCTCCCGGTCTTCCCCACCACGCTCGGCGCCGCGGGCATCGGCACGGTGGCGGTGTACCTGGCCGCGATGCTGTGCTACTTCGCCTTCTTCGCCTACGCGACGCTGTTTCGGCCCGAGCTGCTGGAGTGGCTGGCGGGGAAGGTGGTGCGCCTGAAGTGGCTGCGTCGGTTCGAGGAGCCGGTTCGCCGGGAGACCCGCAAGCTGCGGAACCAGGCCAAGATCCTCCGAGCGCAGTCGCTCGGCTTCTACCTCATCGGCGCGGTGTACACGCTCCTGTACTGGGCCGGCCGCTACGGCGTCGTCCTGCTGGTGGCGCTCAGCTTCTGGCGGGACTTCCGCCACGTGCTCTTCGTGATGCGGACCGCCGGCCTGTGGCTCGCGGGCCTCGCCATGCCGACGCCCGGCGGCTCGGGTGGCATCGAGGCGCTCTACGTGCTCTACCTCTCCCCGCTCCTGCCCGCGGGCTACGGCGGACCGGCCCTGCTCGTCTGGCGCGCGCTCGCCTACTACGGCGTCCTCGCGATGGGCCTCTACGTGGCCGGCGGCGCGGTCCGCGCCCTGCTCGCCGGGGAGACGCCCCCGCCCGACCCGACGAGCCTCCCCGACGAGCCCGAGCCCACACCATGACCCCGCGCCCCGTCGCCGACCGACGCGCCGAGGCGGACCGCTTCGACGTCCGCCGCATCCACCCGGCCGTGCGCTTCGGGTCGGCGAGTGACCGCTATGCCGCGTGGATCGACCAGATCTACCCGCGCGACGTGTGGGCGGGCGAGGTCACGAGTCGCAAGAAGGCCGTCGGCGGGCAGTCGTACGAGGAGCGGCTGCTGCCCACCGCGTCGGTGGAGGACTACTTCCTTCACTTCGGCGTGCTGGAGATCGACTTCACCTACTACCGGCCGCTGCTGGAAGCGACCGGGAAGCCGTCGCCGGGCCTGTTCACGCTGCAGCACTACGCCGATGCGTCGCCTGCGAACGCGCGCTACGTCCTCAAGGCGCCGCAGCAGGTGTTGTCGCGCCGTCTGCGCCGCAAGGTCGACGGCCGCTGGGCCTACGTCGACAACCCCGACTACCTCGACGCCGACCTGTTCACGAACCGGTTCCTGATCCCGGCCCAGAAGACGCTCGGCGTCAAGCTGGCGGGGATCATCCTCGAACAGCCGTACGAGCGTGCCTCGGAGAGCCCGCCACCCGACGCGTTCGTCGCCGAGTGGGACCGCTTCATCGGCGACGTGCCGAACGATGCCGCGTACCACCTCGAAGTCCGCTCCTCGCACCTGCTCTCCCCAACCTACCTGGAGTGGCTGGCGAACCGCGAGCTCGGGTTCTGCTTCTCGCACTGGCAGTGGCTGCCGCCGATCATCGACCAGTGGATGCTCGTCGGCGAGCAGTTCACGTCCGCCTCGAGCGAGGCGGTGCTCCGCCTCATCCAGCCGCGCGACATGGCGTTCGACGCGTCCTGGAAGCTGGCGTATCCGTTCGAGGGCCCCGCCCCCGGCCTGAGCGACACCCGCGACGCGGCGCAGATGGTAGACGAGACGACGGCGCTGATCTACAAGGCCGTCGAGGCGGGCGTGACGCTCAACGTGATCGGCAACAACCGCGCGTGGGGCAACACGCCGGATCTCGCGCGCACGATCGCGCACCGGTTCCTGGACTTCGCGGACCGGAAGGGCGCGTAGCACAGGCGTCCGCAACCGCGCGGGCGGGACGGCGACAGGAGGAGGACCGGTCCTGCCGCGTCAGGCCGACCGGTGGCCGCCGAGCAGGGGCAGGGTCAAGTGGAACGTGGAGCCCGCGCCGAGACCGGGGCTCTCCGCCCACAGTCGCCCTCCGTGCTGGACCGCGATGGCCCGCGCGACCGTCAGCCCGACACCCAGCCCCTCGTGCTCTCGCTGGTCGCCCTGGGAGACTTGCTCGTAGGCTTCGAAGATGCGCTCCAGGTCCTCGGCCTGGAGTCCGCGGCCCTCATCGCGGATCCGAATGTGGACGCCTCCATCTCCCACCAGCGCGTCCACGGAGACCGGCGACGCCGGAGATGAGAACTGGACCGCGTTGCGGAGCAGGTTGGTAAACGCGAGCCGGATCCGGGGCCCGTGCCCCTCCACCTCCACTCCCTCCGGAAACCGGACCCGGATGTCGCCCTGGACTGACTGTGCGGCCTCGACCATCAGGCACCTCAGCGACACGACCCGTCCCGGATGCATCCCGAGGTCGGCATGGAGGCTCGCCATCACGTCGAGGGTCTCCACCACGTTCGTCATCCGGTACCCTGCCCGGACGACCGCGTCGGCGTACGGCGTCAGGTCGGCACGGACCTCCTCGGCGAGGATCTGCCCGAACCCACGGACCGAGGTCAGCGGCGTTCGCATCTCGTGCGAGGTGATGGCCAGGAAGTTGTTCTTCAGCCGGTCGAGGTCGGCCAGCTTCTGGTTCAGCCGGAGCAGCGCGTCCTCGTAGCGCGCGTTGCGAATCGCGACGGCCGCCTGAGCGGCCACGACGAGGAGCGCTTCGGCATCGTCGCGCGTAAAGCCGCCCCGGTGCGGGTTGAGGACCTCCAGCACCCCGACCGGCCGCCCGTCGATGCGCATGGGAGCACCCAGCAGCGAGCGCGTGTCGAACCCCGTGTCGCCGTCGATTTCCGTGTAGTGCCGTCCATCGGTCTTCGCGTTCGAGGCGTATACCACCCGGTCCTCGGTGTAGATGGTCCCCGCGAGGCTCCCATGGATCGGGACCAGCATGCCGACCAGGTCGTCGCCGACCTGTCCGCTGGCGGCCTCGAACCGCAGGGCGTCCGCGTGCTCGTCGTAGAGCAGGATCGACGCCGCCTCACAGTTCGCGACCGCCGCGGCGGTCTGCGTGATCACGCGCAGCAGCCGGTTCGTATCGCCGTACGTGTTCAGGGCGATGTTGATGTCGAGGAGCCGCCGCAACCGGTCGAGCGGAGTCGCGGTCGCGGACGGCGCGGCGGGCGCGAAGCGGCGAGGAGCTAGGGCGGTGTGCATCGGCGAGCCTGGGGGACAGGCCTCCAAGATGCGGGTCGAATCCTCCCTCCCGAGGGCCTGGCCCTTCGCGGCCGGGCTTTGGCTCTGCCCGATTCCACTAGCAAAAAGTAAACGCATCGCCTCGTGCATCCGGACCATTCGGAACGGCCGTTCCGCGCCCCGGTAGCGACGACCGATGAGGGGTAGATACGGAACCTTATGGGGGTCGGACTCGGCCGGTGTCCTGCCTATGAGAAGCCCCTCCCCGCCTTCGCAGGGCGCTCGGACTGATGCAGGCCGCCGCTGTCGCGTGCGTGGCAGATCTTGTCGGGGCTGCCCACACGGTCCGCCTGCTCCTCCCCGCGAGCGGGCGACGCTCGCCTCCCCGTCTCATCTATGACCGAACCGATGCAACCCGCCCCCCCATCGAGCGACTGGCGCGCCGAGCGGCTGGCCCGGCTCCGCACGCTGATCCTCCTCGCTGACCCCGCGGTGGTCGAGGAGGTAAAGTGGCGGAAGCCCACGAACCCGGACGGCGTCCTGGCGTGGTCCCACGACGGGCTGATCTGCACCGGCGAGACGTACAAAGACAAGGTCAAGCTCACGTTCGCTCGCGGGGCCGCGCTCGACGACCCGACCGGGCTGTTCAACGCCAGCCTGACCGGCACAACGCGCCGGGCCATCGACCTCCACGAGAAGACCGAGGTGGACGAGACCGCATTTCTCGCGTTGATCCGAGAGGCCGTCCGGTCGAACCAGGCGCGGGCCGCAGGCTAGGCGCCGCATGGGCGCATTCCCGGAAGCGTCACAGCCCGGCGCCGGGAGTCCCGGTAGCTTCCCCGCTTCCTCACGGACTCTCCCCCATGACCTTCCGCCTCCTCCTCCCCGCCGTCGCCCTGCTGGCGTTCGCCGGCTGCAACGGCTCCAGCTCCGCCGGGACCGCCAACCTCGACGGCATCGCCGACGCCGATGCCTTCCAGCAGGTCTCGTACAACGTCGGCTATCAGTCCGCGCAGCAGTTCCTGCAGCAGGACTCGTCGTTCAGCTTCGCGCGCTTCGTCGACGGCTTCAACGCCGGCCTGGCGGGCGACTCGGTCGAGATCGCGTATGCGCTTGGCCTCCAGTACGGTCTGCAGGTGGGCCAGGACACGCTGGGCACCATCGACCGCGAGCTGTTCCTGTCGGGCGTCCGTTCGGGCCTCAACGGCGACTCGCTGCGCCTCTCGCCGGAGCAGTTCCAGGCCGCTCAGGCCATCGTCGAGGACTCCGTCTCGATCCGCCAGATCCGGGCGCGCGCCAAGACCGACGACGCCGCAGCGCGGACGCTGACGCAGATCCAGGCCAACGCCGTCTCGGCCGACTCGTTCATGACGGCGGTCCGGGCCCGGCAGGGCGTCCGGGAGCTGGGCGACGGCGTGCTCTACACCGTCCAGACGGAGGGCGAGGGCGCCAGCCCGACTGAGAACGATCGCGTCGCGATCCGCTACCGCGGCACGTTCATCAACGGCCAGGAGTTCGACGCCTCTGGTGAGGAGCCGGCCGTGCTCTCCGTCAACCAGGTGGTGCCGGGCTTCGCGGCGGCGCTCAAGGACATGAAGCCGGGCGAGACGCGCACGGTGTTCATCCCGCCGTCGCAGGCCTACGGCCTGATGGGCCAGCCCGGCCCCGGCGGTGAGGGCGGCGTGCCGCCGAACTCGGTGCTCCAGTTCGAGCTGACGCTCGTCGAGATCCTCGACATGACGCCTCCGGCCGGCACCTTCGGCCCAGGCCAGATGCGCTCGCCGGGTCGCTAGCGCCCCCGAGCTTCCGCTCTGCGGGCCGCTCCGATGCGTCGGGGCGGCCCGCTCTGCGTCAGGGGGGGCTTGGCCGCCGTCGCGGCCAAGCGGGCGGCATGATCTCGACACCCCCAGGAGCGGCGGTGCCACGCCCTGCAGCGGCAGGCCGACCCCGAGCCGCCTACGCCGCCTCGGCGACCAGTTCGAGCACCTCGGCGCCGTACTGCTCCCACTTGGCCGGGCCGACGCCCGAGACGGCCAGCATCTCGTCCTCAGAGGCGGGCCGAGACTGCGCGATGCCACGGAGCGTCCGGTCGTTGAAGACGACGTAGGACGGCACCCCCCGCTCCGTGGCGACCCCGGTGCGCCACTGGCGGAGGGCCTCGAAGAGCGCACCGTCGGCGCCGTCCAGCGGCTCCTCGGTGGAGCCGGAGCCCCGACTGGGCGAGCGGCTCCCGAAAGCGGGCACCTCGATGTCGATCGTCTCGCGGTAGTCGATGGCCTGGTCGCCGAGCGGCGTGAGTTCCACGACCGGGTACTCGTCCCCGCCGATGCGGAGGTAGCCCTTCAGCAGGAGGTCCTTGTAGATGCCGTCCACGGTGCCCTGCCCGAGGTGCTGCAGGCGCCCGAAGTAGGCGTGGCCCTCGTACTTGTCCATGCCCTTCGCCTTCGAGCCCGCCAGGATCTTGGCGAGCGTCAGGCGGCCCACCGGCCACCGCATCCGGCGCACGGCGTCGAGCAGGCCGATGGCGACGCGCGAGGCCATCGGCACGTCGTCCCACTCGGGGATTTCCCCTGGCACGCGAGCCTCCAGCCGCACCCGCTGGCGGCAGGCGTCACAGCAGACCTCCGGCTCTACGGCCGTCTCGGCGGCGTCGCCAAAGTGGTCGAGGATGGTCCGGCGGCGGCAGTCCGAGGTCTGGGCGTAGCGGACGATGCCCATCAGCGACTCCATCTGGTCGCCCCGGTGCTTGTCGACCGACGAGAGCGCGCGGTCGATGTCTCGCTGGACCCACTCGCGCGGGATCCAGCGCGCCGGGCCTGCGCGGTCGTCGCGCTCGGCGAGGGCGCCCGCGGTCACGAGGCGCCGGAGCACGTTGGGCAGCTTGGACGCATGGACCCCCGAGTCCTCGCTCATGGCGAGCAGGAAATCGGCGTCCGATGCCCCGGCGGTCGGGTCGTATGCCTCGCCCATCGCGGCGATCTCTTCGTCGAGACGGACCGAGGCGCGCTTGACGTGATTCCACACGCGGCGGAGGTCGTCGACGGTCGGAGCCCCCTGCTCGATGAACCACTCCTTGAGCTGGCGGTCCTGAGGAGCGTAGAGCAGGAGCGCGACCGCGGGTCGTCCGTCGCGGCCCGCGCGCCCGGCCTCCTGGTAGTAGCTCTCCAGGGTCGACGGGATCGACCAGTGGGCCACGAACCGCACGTCGCCGCGGTCGACGCCCATCCCGAACGCGTTGGTGGCAACCACCGTGTGGAGGCGCCCGCTCACGAACTGCTCTTGCACGTGCGCCCGTTCGGCGTCGGGCAGCCCGGCGTGGTAGGCCTCACACGGCCGCCCGACCTGCTCGCGGACGAACCGCGCCAGCGCCTCGCAGTCCTTCCGCGTGGCGACGTAGATCAGCCCAGCCTCGTCGGGCCGTGCGTTGAGAAACCGGTGCAGCACCTGCCGCTTCTGGTCGGCGGTGGCGGTGGCCTTGACCTCGAAGACCAGGTTGGGACGGTTGAAGCCGGTGACGAGGCGGGCGGGGTCGCGGAGGTCGAGCTGCGCGGCGATGTCGTCCTGCACGCGCGGCGTGGCCGTCGCCGTCAGCGCGACACAGGGCGGGTCGCCCATCCCCCGGCGAGCGGACGCCAGCGCGAGGTAGTCCGGCCGGAAGTCGTGGCCCCACTGGCTCACGCAGTGCGCTTCGTCGACGGCCAGCAGTGCCACGCCGACCTCCCGGAGCGTCTTCTGAAACGACGGCAGGCGCAGGCGCTCGGGCGCGGCGTAGACCAGCCGGAGACGCCCGCCTCGGAGGTCCGCCAGCACCTCGCGGCGCTCGGTCTGGCTCTGCGACGAGTTGACGTACGCCGCCGCGATGCCGCGCGCCCGGAGGGCGTCCACCTGATCCTTCATCAGCGCGATGAGCGGCGACACGACGACGGTGACGCCCTCGGGCTTGAGGAGCGCGCCGAGCTGGTAGACGAGGCTCTTGCCTGCGCCGGTCGGCATCACCACGAGCGCGTCCCGGCCTTCCAGCACCGGCCGGATGGCGTCCTCCTGACCCGGCCGGAGGCTCTCGAACCCGAAGTGCTCGCGGAGCGCGCCCCGCAGGGCGGCGGAGACGGCGGGGGGCGAGGCGGTCACGGTCGAGGCGGGAAGACGAGGGGATACAGAACGGGCCTGCGTGCCGGGACCCCAGCACCGCAGACGCCTCCACAGTCGGACGACTCGCTGACAGGTTTGTTGTCAGCGGCGCCGGGTCCGTCGGCTCGGATCAGTCGAAGAACTGGACCGTGATGCGCACGTCGAAGTCCGCGATGGCGTCTCCGTTGCGGTCGAAGCCCTCCAGCGAAAAGGTCTGCGCGCGTCCGGTCTCGATGTCCGGCGCGTAGTCACGGAGCCTGAACGTGTACGACTCCGCCATCGCGTCGTCCGGGTTGGGGTCGTAGTCGAACAGCGCGAGGTAAAGCGGATCGTCGAGGTCGCGGACGACATAGCCAGGGTCGACCTCCCACACGAGCGGAAAATCCACGACGCGCACGTCCTCAAACCAGGCCTGCCCCGTCCCGCCGATGGGGAACACGATGTCGTCGTCGTCGCGGGCATTCAGCCGGTCGCCGCCCGGGTCGGACTGGTAGTCCACGTCGTCGTCGAAGAGCCGGAAGTAGATCTCCGGACCGTCGCTGAGCGGGTTGTTGCCGTCCCAGCCCTCCCCGGCCGGGTCGGAGAGCGGCGCGTCGTCGACGGTGATCTTGAGAATCTCAGCCGTGACCGGTGGGCCGGGCGTGTTCGGGCCGGAGTCGCAGCCCGCAGCGACCAGGAGGAGAACGACGAGAGAGCAGAGGACGCGCATCGGAAGGCAGGGGGACCGTCTGCAAGCTACGGAGCCGCCACCTTCGCTCGCCTCACTCCCAGCGGACGAAGATCCGGACCCGCCCCTGCTCGTTCTCGAACGCGAGCGCGGTCGTCTCGCCGATCTCCTGGCCGGCGTACCGCTCGCCGAAGGTGAACGGACCCGCCGCGAACATCTGGTCATCTCCGGCGAAGTCGCGGTCCGCCACGGAGAGCAGGACCGTCGCATCGAGCGGGACCGCGTACTCGCCCGAGGCGGGGAACGTGAGCGGCAGCGCCTCGACGTTCTCCCGGACATCGCTCCGGAATTCAGGCGCGAAGAGGGCGCCCGTCTCGTCGTTGATGTTGACGTAGATGTCGGGCAGGTCGTCCGTGAGCGGGTTGTCCCAGGGCTGATCGAGGTCGAGGTCTTCTACCACCACCCGCTGGATGGCGGCGGACTGGACGCCCTGCGGACCCAGGATGTCGCACGCCGGGAGCGCCAGGAGCAAGGCCAGGAGGAGCAGGGCACGCATAGGGGTGTCGGTGTGTGGGGCACCAACATCCCTCCCTGTCCGATGTCCGCCCTGCCCCATTCTCTCCACGGCATCTGGTCCGTCTGCACCAGTCTGCCGAGGTAGCTTCTCGCATGGCCGACCTCTCCCCCCGCTCCGCAACCGTCGAGCGCCGGACCGCCGAGACCGCGATCCGCCTGACGCTCGACCTCGACGCCGCCGCGCCGACCTACGCCAACGCCACCGGCGTCGGCTTTCTGGACCACATGCTGGACCTGTTCGCGCGCCACGGCCGCTTCGGCCTCACCGTCGAGGCGGAGGGCGACCTCCACGTGGACGACCACCATACCGTCGAGGACGTGGGCATCTGCCTCGGGCAGGCGCTGGGCGAGGCGCTCGGCGACAAGGCCTTCATCACGCGCTACGGCGCGGCGACGGTCCCGATGGACGAGGCGCTGGCCCGCGCTGTCTTCGACCTCTCCGGCCGGGCCTACCTGGTGTTCGAGGCGCACTTCGACCGCGAGCGCGTCGGCGACCTGTCGACGGAGCTGGTGGAGCACTTCTGGTGGAGCGTCGCCGAGCACGCCCGGCTGACCCTCCACCTGGACGTGCTCCGGGGGATGAACGACCACCACCGCATCGAGGCGCTCTTCAAAGCCGCCGCGCGGGCACTGCGGCAGGCCGTCGACCGCGACCCCGCGGGCGACCGGTTGCCGAGCACCAAAGAGGCGCTCTGACGCGACGCGTGCCGCGCACTCAGCAAGAGCCGACCGATCACCGGACGACGACGACCGGCCGCGTGACGAGTGTGCCGGCCGCCTCCAGCCGGACGACGTAGATCCCACCCGCCAGCGCCTCACTGCGGAGGAGGACCTCATGGCGTCCCGCGCTCATCGCTCCGGACGCCAGCACGGACACCTCTCGCCCTCGGACATCGACCACGGTGAGTTCGACCGGGCCCGCCTCGGGGATCGTGAACGCGACGCGAGAGACTCCCGTGGACGGGTTGGGCGCGATGCCCGTCAGCGCCACAGGACGTGCCCCCGCCTCCGTGGCCGCCACACGGTCCCCGATCTGGAGCACGAACCGGTCGGTCGCCTGCGTGCCGTCAGCGACATCGTCCATCGGGACCTCTGCGTGCGCGGGCCGCGGAACCAGCGCGAACGGGTACGCCGACCGCGTACGGAGGTCCACCTCGGTGCCGGTCGCGAGGTCGACCAAGACCGCCGGGAGCCCTGCCGGAAGTGCCGACGCATCCCACGACAGGGTGAACGACGTGCCCGTCCCACGCGCCTCGACGGCCAGCGGGATCGACGCGGACTCGAACGGCCGCACGTCGTACCCGACGAACGCCCCGTCGACGCGTGCACCGACGAGGGCGTAGGCCTCGGAGGGCGGCTGGAACTTGCGAACGTCCTCTGTCTCCTCGAAGCCGACCGTGGCATTCGGGACGAACCGAACGGTCAGGGCGCCGTCGCGGACCGTCCGCCCCGCTCGGTCCGTGCCCGTGAGCGCGAAGGCCAGCGCAGGAGACCGGGGGGCCGAGGACGGCGGCGACGCATCCAGTGCAGCAGCCTCCACAGGAATCCGCAACGTCCGGGCCCCGCCATTCACGCGAGGCCCTTTCGACCGGACCCGGAACGCCTCCCAGGGTCCGATCGTGGCGGGCGCATCGTCCCAGGACCGCGCCGCGGCATCCCACACCCAGACGGGCGCAAGCGGACTGAGGTTGGCGCCTCCAGGCCACCCGGCGATCCCCGTCAGGTCGAGCGGGGTGGCATACGGATTGGCGAGGTAGTTGAACCGGGTCCCCATCGTGTCGAGTTCGATGATGGGGACCTCCTCGTTCGGGGCACGCGGGGTAGCGAGCACGAACGGAAGCTCCACCCCGGCGCTCACGGTCGGGTTGCCGATGACGCGGTCGACAATCCGCCAGCGGAAGGCATGGCCCGGGCGGACCACCTCCCCCGTCCCGGACGACACTCCCCAGTCGTTGGCCACAGGATCGTACTCGGTCCACAGGTTCGCCGGGGTCGCCGCGGGGTAGAAGCCGGGGACGCCGCGGACGAGCGACTGCGCGGCGAGGTCGTCCACGGTCAGCCCGGCCGACGGTGCCCCGAGGTAGCGGATGCCCGCACTGCCCGTGATCTCGATCAGCCCGATCGCATCGACGCCCGAGGGCGCGAGGCGGCCGTGCAGCGCCCAGTCCACGGGCGACCGGTCGAACACGTACGCGGCGCCGTCCACGACAGGGTCGGTGCTCTCCCCGATCGCCCCGACCAGCGCAGTCTCCCCGAGGAGTGCGACCGAGTACCCCAGTTCATCGCTCGCGCCGTGGCTGGCATCACCGGTCCCCGTCATTTTGCTCTCCAGACTCCATGTGCTCCCGCTCCGTGCGAAGGCGTAGACCGACCCGCTCTCCATCCCCCGGTCGTCGTCCCACGGGGCGCCAACGAGCGCGAGGTCGCCGGAGAGCGCGACCGAGTGCCCGAACTGGTCGAGGTCGGCCCCGTCGGGCGCGACCAGCTGCGCCTCTTCGGCCCAGTCTGCCCCCGTCCACCGGAACACGTACGCCGACCCGGTGCGGACGCCGTTCTCGGAATCCCGCATGGCTCCGATCAGCGCGCGGTCACCATCGAGCGAGACGGCATACCCGAACCACCCGGTCCCGTTGGCATCGGAGGCGGTCACCTGATCGACCTCCGCCCATCCGGAGCTGCCACGCTCGAAGAAATAGGCGGCCCCACTCCCCTGCCCTGCGTCGCCGTTCAGGAACGCGCCCACCAGCGCGCGGTCGCCGTCGAGCGACACCGCGATTCCGAACCAGTCCTGGCTGGACGGATTCAGCGGGAGCAACGTGGTCTCCAGCGACCACGTCGAGCCCGAACGAACGAACCCGTACGCGCGTCCCCCGAGAGGCCCCACTGTCGTTTCGAGAGGGGCACCGATCAGGGCGCGGTCCCCCGAGAGCGACACCGAGGAGCCGAAGGCGCCGCTGCTCTCGGGATTGCCAGACGCCAGCTTGGCCTCCTGGCTCCAGGTGGTCCCGGAGCGGACGAAGACATAGGCGGCTCCGTTTCCGGTTCTGCCGAACGAGTCTTCGCTCGATGCCCCCACCAGGGCGCGATCTCCCGAGAGCGACACAGAGGAGCCGAACGCGTCGGTGGCCTCCCCATCCTCGGCGGCAAGAACGGCTTCCAGCGCCCACCCGAGGCCGTCGCGGACGAACACGTAGGCCGAGCCCGTGTTCGGGCCGACGCCTGCCCCTCGGAGCACGCCCACGAGCGCCCGGTCGCCGTCGAGAGAGACCGACCAGCCGAAGTCGTCCCGCGTGGCCAGCCCCCCCTCGGTCGCACCGAGGACGCGGTGCATTGCGTCGTCGAGGCTGCCGGGCACGGCGACGCTGGGCGATGGCCCCATGGCCGCGGCTCCGGAGCCAATCGTGAGGAGAGCGATCAGCGCAGGGAGGCGGGCGAGGGCCATGGTCATCCGGGTCTACGGCGGAGAACCGCCGGTCACAGGTCATACTGACGAGAGACAGGGTAGCCCAAAGCGGCAGAACGTCACTCGATCTCGCCCGGAAACGCATGCCCTCGCGATTCCTCGACGCGGGCGCCGACGTGTCTCCGTGCTTCAGTCTCCCATGGGTCGCTCTGCACGAACGGAGAGCCTGGCGGGCGACGATGGTTTCCGCTGTGGACGGCAACAGGACGTACGCGCCCCGTCGCGTGTGCCTCGCTGTGGACCATGGAGAGCCGGTCGGCCGAATGCATCGTCGGCAGTTGCTCAGCCTGCAGCGTCGCCACCCGCACCAGACCCGGAGACGCCCTCGTCCCAGACGGCCTCAGGCTGAGCCCGCGCCGACGGAGAGGCCTCGGGAAAGAGACCCTCACGCGGGGATCGGCGGCGCCACGGCAGGCACAACCCGGTCTCTTCGGCTCCCGTCTGCCACGTCAGCCGACCTCCCGTTTGGACGCCTCCCAGAGCGCGTCCATCTCCTCCAGTCCCGCCTCGGCCATGCGGTCGCCGAGGTGGGCCTCCACGGTCTGGAAGCGCCGGGAGAACTTGTCGACCGTCCGACGCAGTGCCGTCTCCGGCACCACACCCTGCAGGCGCGCATAGTTGACGACGGCAAACAGCAGGTCGCCGATCTCGTCCTCCAGCGCATCCGCCGAGTCGGCGGCGCGGACTTCGTCGGCCTCCTCGCGGACCTTCTCCCACGCGTCGTCGGCCGAGGGAAAGTCGAAGCCGGTCGCGGCGGCTTTCTCCTGGACGCGCTCGGCACGGAGGAGGGCGGGCAGCGTCCCCGGCACACCGTCGAGCGCGGAGGGCGGGGCCTCCGTCTCCCCCGCCTCGGCCCGCTCGGCGCGCTTGATGGCCTCCCAGTTTCGGAGCACCTCGCCGGTCCCGGACACCACCTCGTCCCCGAACACGTGCGGGTGGCGGCGGACCAGCTTGGTCATCTCCGACCGCATCACGTCGGACAGGTCGAACGTGCCGTCGGTCTCGGCGATGTGGGCGTGGAAGAGGACGTGCAGGAACAGGTCGCCCAGTTCCTTCTGGACGTCGACCGGGTCGCCCGCGTCGATGGCATCGACCAGCTCGTAGGCCTCCTCGATGGTGAGGTGCTTGGTCGAATCGTGCGTCTGCTGGACGTCCCACGGGCACTCGCGGCGCAGGCGGCGCACGATCGCGACGAAGTCTTCGAAGAGCGGCGCGTGGGCCGCGGCCCGGTCGTCGTCGGAGAGCCCGAGGTCGGCGATGTCGTAGGGGAATGGGGTATGACGCACGGTTGACAGGGGGCTCGCGATATTTTTTGACGAGGAGAGGTTACGTCTCGGCCCCCGCCGGGGTCTATCCTCTCCCGCCCGCTTCGTCGGGCCCGATACGGCCAGCCACTTCCCGGACTGGCGGATTCATGTACCAGGAGGCGCCCTCGCCTCCGCAGCCCCACGCCCCATGGCACGCGGCATCAACAAAGTCATTCTCGTCGGCAACCTCGGCGGCGATCCCGAGCTTCGCTACACCGGCAGCGGCACCGCCGTCTGCAACTTCTCCGTCGCCACGACGGAGTCCTACAAGGATCGCGACGGCAACCAGGTCGAGAACACCGAGTGGCACCGGGTCGTGGCCTGGGCCCGCCTCGCCGAGATCTGCGGCGAGTACCTCTCGAAGGGCCGCCAGGTCTACATCGAAGGCCAGCTCCAGACCCGGCAGTGGGAGGACAAGGACGGCAACACCCGCTACACGACCGAGATCAAGGCACGTGAGATGCAGATGCTCGGCGGCCGCGACGGCGGCGGCTCCTCGGACGACGGCGGCAGCTACGACCAGTCGCCGCGTCCGCAGCGGCAGGCCTCCAGCAACGGCGGCGGACGCCCGCAGCAGCAGGCCAAGCCGTCCGGGCCGTCGGACGACTACTCGTTCGAGCCGGATGACGACCTGCCCTTCTGATCCTCCCCGGATCGGTCGAGCACCTCGCACGCCGGGCGGTTCTCTTCGGAGGGCCGCCCGGCTTTGTTTGGCCCGCCTCGGCCGCTCACCCCCCGAGGCGAGGCGGCGCGCGCGCGGCAGCATGCTGGGATCGTCCGCCCTTGCCCTTTCGACGAAGGAGTGGCGCCGAAACCCCCATCCTGTATCTTCGTCGGATCGGCCTCGGCCGCGTCCCCTCTGGGCTCCGGCCCACCGTCTCGCCTGGTCCGCCGACCTTGGACCCCGCCTCTAGTCTGGCCCTCGTGGCCCTCCCCCTCGCTGACGTGCTCCCTGGCCTCACGGGCCTGGCGATTCAGACCGGCACGTTCGTACTTCTGCTGGCCCTGTCGGCCCTGTTTTCGGGGTCCGAGGTGGCCCTGTTCTCGGTCACCACGGGCGACCGAGAGGACCTCGCCGACGATGGCGGCCCAGACGCAGCGCGGGTGCTGCGCCTCCTCGACAAGCCCCGCAGGCTGCTGGCCGCCGTGCTGCTGCTCAACACCGTCGTGAACGTGGGCGCGGCCATCCTTTCGACGCGCCTCATGCTGCAGGCCGCCGAGGCGTTCGGCTGGACTCCGCTGGCGGCGCTCGCCGCCAACGCGGTCGGCCTGACGTTCGTCCTGCTGGTCACCAGCGAGATCGCCCCCAAGCTGATCGCGAGCCGACAGCCCGTCACCTTCGCGCGGACCGTGTCGGGAATGCTCTCGCCGCTGGTCCGGATGGTGACGCCAATGGCGGACCTCCTGGCAGGGCTCGCCACAGCCGTCCAGGCTCGCTTCCGCACCGAGGCCGAGCCCCTCTCCTCGGCCGACATCAAGTCGATGGCCGATGTGGGCGAAGCCGAGGGCACCATCGGCGAGGAGGAGCGCGCCCTGATCCACTCGATCGTCGAGTTCGGCGAAACGACGGTCCGCGAGGTGATGGTCAGCCGCGTCGACATGAAGGCGCTCAGCGCCGAGGCCGACCTGGAGGACGCGCTCGACCTGATCCGCACGAGCGGCCACAGCCGGTTCCCCCTCTTCCGGGAGCACCTCGACAACGTCCTCGGCGTGGTCTACGCCAAGGATCTGCTCCCGTCGCTCGACGGCTCGGGGCGGACGCCCGACTGGGCGGCCATCGCACGAAGCCCTCTCTTCGTCCCTCCGGCCAAGCCGCTGGACGACATGCTGGCCGACTTCCAGGGCTCCAACACCCACATGGCCATCGTCGTGGACGAGTACGGCGGCACGGCCGGGCTCGTGACGCTGGAGGACCTGCTGGAAGAAGTCGTCGGCGAGATCCGAGACGAGTTCGACGCCGAGCACGAGCGGCTGGTCGAGGCGCTAGAGCCGGGCGTCTTCCGCGCCGAGGCACGCATCGACCTGGACGACCTATCGGAGGCCATCGGCATCGAGTTGGAAACCGACGAGTACGACTTCGAGACGCTGGGCGGCCTGATCCTCCACCTCGCCGGTGACATCCCCTCCCCTGGCGACGAGGTCGAGCACGAGGGCCTGCTGTTCCGCGTCGAGGGCGTCGAGGACAACCGCATCCTGGGAGTCCGCGTGGAGCGGTTGCCGGAACCCGAGACACCGGAGGCATGAGCCCGACTGCCCTGACCGCCCTGCTCCTCGTCGCCCTCGCCGCGTGTGCCCCGCCCGCCTCGGTCCCCGCCACGACCGAGGCGGACGTGGACGCGGACGCGGTGGCCGACTGGTCGGCGGCGTTCGAGGCCGAGGGTGCCGTCGGGACGATGGTGCTGCTGGACACGCAGACGGGACGGACCACCCGGCACGACCCGGACCGGGCGGCTGAGCGGTTCTCGCCCGCGTCCACGTCCAAGATCTACAACAGCCTCGTCTTCCTCGACCGGGGCGTGATCTCCGACGTGGACTCCCTGTTCGCCTGGGACGGTGTGGAGCGGTGGGCGGAGGTCTGGAACCGTGACCACTCCCTGCGCTCAGGGCTGGAGGTCTCAGCGGTCTGGCTGTTTCAGCGCGCAGCCCTCCAGGTCGGCCGCGGTGGGTACGACGACGTCTTCGCAAGGGAGCCCTTCGGCAACAGCACGATGAGCGACGCGCTGGAGACGTCGTGGCTGGACGGCACGTGGCGCGTCTCGGCCGACGAGCAGGTCGCCTTCCTCGACCGACTCCGCCGCGGAGCCCTGGCGTTCTCGGCCGAGGACCAGGCGACGGTCCGCGACATCCTCCCCGTGCTCGCCGAGGCGGGCGAGGTGCGGGTCAAGGGCAAGACCGGCTGGTACGTCCGCGAGCCCGACCCGGAGCTCGGCTGGCTCGTCGGCTGGGTGGAGCGGCCCGATGGGGACCTGGTGTTCGCGATGAACGCGGAGCAGGCTTCCGGCGCATCGTTCGACATCATGCGAGGTCGGCTGCGGATCGTGCGGGCGATTCTGGAAGGCGAGGGTCTGTGGCCGGTCGATCCGGACGAGGCGCCGTAGCTTCGGGCCTTCACACCCGCGCCATCAACGCTTTGCCCGACGTCTCCCCCAACGACACCGCCGACGCCGTCGATCGCGGCGTATGGTCCTCGAAACTCGGCTTCGTGCTGGCCGCGAGTGGCTCCGCCATCGGGCTGGGCAACATCGTGTTCTTCGCCTCGAACGCCTACCAGTTCGGCGGTGGCGCGTTCTACGTGCCGTACTTCATCGCGCTGTTCGTGCTCGGCATCCCGGTGATGATCACCGAGTTCAGCCTCGGCACGATGACCGGGCGGAGTTTCCCGATGGCGCTGTCGAAGGTCGTCGGGGCGAAGGGCGAGTTCGTGGGCTGGTGGTCGCTCGGGAGCGCCCTGTTTATCACGATGTACTACATCACGATCCTCGGCTGGGCCTTCTGCATGATGGTGGGCGCGCTGTTCGGGCTGATGGAGGGCGGAGCGACGGCCCCGTTCGCACCGTTCCTCGAACCGAGCACTGGCCCCAACGCGACCGCGTACTTCTTCGGCATCCTCTCCTCCTGGTGGCCGATGATTGCGGTGATCGCGATCTGGGGCATGACGCTAATGGCGCTGCTGAAGGGCACCGAGACCATCGAGAAGACGGTCCGCGTGGCCGTGCCGTTGATGTGGCTGTTCATGATCGTGCTGATCATCCGCGGCGTGACGCTGCCCGGCGGCACCGACGGCGTGATGTACCTCTTCACGCCGGACCTCGCGGGCATCGCCCAGCCGGACGTCTGGAAGGGCGCCTTCAGCCAGATGTTCTTCTCGCTGTCGCTCGGCCTCGGCACCATGACGGCCTACGCGAGCTACCTCCCGAAGGACTCGGACCAGGTCAACAACTCGTTCATGGTGAGCCTGCTCAACTGCGGGTTCGAGTACATCGCGGGCATCGCCATCTTCTCGATGCTGTTCGCCTTCGCCCTCAACCCGGCCGGGTCGACGCTGTCGCTCTCGTTCTTCGCCATCCCCCAGGGCATCGCGGCGTTCCCGTTCGGCGTCAAGCTGTTCGGCTTCGCGTTCTTCTTCCTGATCGTGATGGCGGGCGTCACAAGCGCGATCTCGCTCGTGGAGGGCATGGCAAGCGCGCTGATCGACAAGCTGGGCATCGACCGCAAGAAGGCGCTGCTGATGGTGGCCGTCCCCGGCCTGATCGGGTCCATGATCACGGCGCTCCCGTTCATCGTGGACCCCGGGCTGGCGGGCAACGGGACGGTGGGCCTCAACTTCCTCGACATCCTCGACCACTGGGCGTTCGGCTACAGCCTGCTGACGGTCGGCCTGATCGAGTGCGTGCTGCTCGGCTGGGTGTTCGGCGCGGGCAACCTGCGCGCGTTCGTCAATCAGCACTCGAAGCTCAAGCTCGGCGCGTGGTTCGACGTGCTGCTCCGGTTCATCATCCCGGCCATTCTGCTGACCGTCATCGTCTGGAACCTGGTGATCGACCTGACGGGCGAGCAGCTCTACGGCGCCGCCAACCCGCTCGGCTTCGTGGACTGGTTCCCGGTCGTGATTCCGATCCTGTGGATCGTCGGCACCCTCTCTCTCGCGACGTACCTGACCCGGCAGCCGTCGGCCCCTGACCCGACGGAGTCCCCCATCGCCACCTTCGAGGCCTGATCCATGCGTCCGCTCCTTCTCTGCGCCCTTCTCGTGGTCGCCGCTGGCGCCGCCGCCCAGGACATCGTGTCCGTCACCCCCGATTCCCCGACCCGCGGCGAGGTCGTCACGGTCACGTTCAGCGAACCCGTGGACTCGGTGACGGTCGTCTACCGCCCGGGCGCGGTCACGGCCGTGACCGAAGTGATGACCCCGGAGTCCGCCACGTTCCGGTTCACGCCGGAGCGGGCAGGCGTCGTGTCGGTGTCGTCGGGCGGCGCGAGCCAGAGCCTGTCGGTGCGCTACCTCGGCGTGCCCGTCGCGGGCCTCGTGGTGATGATCCTCGCTGGCCTGATCCTCTTCGGCGGCGCCGCGATCTCCATGCGCGCCCTGCTGGCGGACGGTGATCGCATCGAGATCGACCCGACGCTATTCCCGGACACGTGATCCGGGCCGCGGTCCTCGCGCTGCTGCTGGCGGCGGGCCTCCCCGCCGCCTCCCAGCCCGTCGCCGACGCACTCCCTCGCGTCGAGTCGGTCCGCCTCGGTGACGGCCTGGACCCGCTGCCCGAGGCGGAGCGCCCCGACCCGCTGCCCGACGAGTGGATCGCCCGCGACAAGGCCATGCACCTCGGCGCGTCGTTCCTGCTGACGCTCGCCGGCCAGTACGTGCTGACGGACAAGGGGACGCTGACGAACGGCGAAGCGCTGCCTGTCGCCGCCGGATCGGCGTTCGCCCTCGGGCTGGCGAAGGAGGTGATGGACAGCCAGCGCGAGAGAGACCCCCACTTCTGCTGGCGCGACCTGGCGGTCGACGCGGTCGGCGTGGCGCTGGGCGCGGCGGTGATCTCCCTCTGACGCGGCTGACGCCCGACCCGAAGCGGGCGGGTGGACAGTCTGTGGAGACTAAGATTCCAGGCGGGCCGAACATGGGCCGCGAACGCTGGTAACCTCCGAGACCGGCTTCCCCCCAGACCCTGTGGACAAAGCGCGCGACCACTGCGGCATCTTCGGCGTGTTCAACCACCCCGACGCTGCCCGGCTGAGCTACTTCGGCCTGCACGCCCTGCAACACCGCGGGCAGGAGTCGGCGGGCATCGTGACGAGCGTCTACGACGAGACGAAGGGCCGCCGCGTCATGCCGGTGCTGAAGGACTTCGGGCTCGTCTTGGACGTGTTCACCGACAAGGCCCGCTTCGACGACACGCTGGTCGGCGACGCGGCCATCGGGCACACGCGCTACTCCACCTCGGGGAGCGCCACCAACCCGGCCAACATCCAGCCGTTCGTGGCGCACGACCGGGAGGGCCACTTTGCGCTCGCCCACAATGGCAACCTGTCCAACGCTCGGGCGCTTCGCGAGCGGCTCGTCGAGCGCGGGACGCTGTTCAGTTCGTCGTCGGACACGGAGTTGATCCTGCACCTCGCCGCGCAGAGCCAGCAGGAAGGCCCGGTCGCCCGCATCGTGGACGCGCTGCACGAGTGCCAGGGCGCCTTCTCCCTCGTCATCCTGACGGACGACGCGCTGATCGCGGCCCGCGACCCGAACGGCTTCCGCCCGCTCGCGCTCGGCACGCTGCCCGCCACCGATGGCCGCGAGCACCCGGCCTGGGTGGTCGCCTCGGAGTCGTGCGCGTTCGACATCATCGGGGCCGAGTACGTCCGCGACATCGAGCCGGGCGAGATCCTGGTGATCGACCGCGAGGGCGTCCAGCGCGTGGCCGAGGGCGGCGACTTCAACGGCGTCTGCATGCCGCGGCCGCACGGCGTCAGCCAGTGCGTGTTCGAGTACGTCTACTTCTCCCGCCCGGACTCGAAGGTGTTCGGGACGACCGTCGACAAAGTGCGCCGCAAGATGGGCAAGCGCCTCGCGCACGACGCGCCGGTGCCGTTCGTGGCCAAGGGCGAGGGCAAGCGGCCCATCGTGATGTCCGTGCCGGACTCGTCCAACACGGCAGCCATCGGCTACGTCTCGGAGTCCAACAAGATGGGCAACCGGTGCAAGCTGGACATCGGCCTGATCCGCAACCACTACGTCGGGCGGACCTTCATCTCGCCGGGGCAGTCGAGCCGCGAGCAACGCGTGCGGACCAAGTTCAACCCGGTCGCGGGCGTCTTGAAGGACCGGATTGTGGTGATGGTAGACGACTCGATCGTGCGCGGCACGACGGCGCAGGCGCTCGTCAAAATGGTGCGCGAGGCGGGCGCGGCTGAGGTCCACTTCCGCTCTGCCAGCCCGCCGGTCCGCTGGCCGTGCTTCTACGGCATGGACTTCCCGTCGCGCGAGGAGCTCGCCGCCAATAAGCACGGCGCCGTCGACAAGATCGCCGAGTGGCTGGGGGTAGACTCGCTGGGCTACCTCTCCGTGGAGGGGATGCTGGCGGCCGTCGAGGAGGCGCACGAGACGCGCGAGCGCTACTGCCACGCGTGCTTCTCGGGCGAGTACCCGGTGCCGATCGAGACGGGCGTGGTCAAGGAAGAGAACGACTGGTAGCCGCTCCGCCTCGGTGCGGAGTCGGAGCGGCCCCGGCCTCGCTCAGCTCCCCTGGCGGAGGTAGAAGCTGATGGCCGTCCAGCTCGGCTTGAGCCGGATGCTGTCGCTTTCCTGCTCCACCTCGATGGTGGTGCTGGCATCCCCCTTTTTCTTGAAGGTGATGGTGCTGCCCGCGCCCGAACAGCTGGCCTCGAACGTGTTGTGGCTCGCCTGGCTCCCCGTCACCTTCACGTCGACGGACCAGTCGTCCGACGCCTTGTCGAGCGTGACCGTCCAGTCCCCCGAGCCCGCGTGATAGTCGTACGATCCGCTCCCCGCGAAGTGATCGGAGGTGTAGTCGGTGACGTGTCCCGACCCGACTTTGATGTCGTCGTCGGAGATCCGAACCTCGCATTTCGCGTCGATCGAGCTCCCGGTCGGGAAGGCGTTGTCGGGTGGGTTGACGTGCTTGAGATCACACATGGTCGCTTGGCGGTTGGTGAGGTGTGCACCCGGGACGGAGCGTGGCACGCTGGACGCCGCCGGATCAGAGAACGGGTGACCCGAGTCGGTGGAGCAGGCCACGCCGCGACGATGCGAGACGCACGGGGCCGAGGCCCAAAGCTGCCGATCGAGCTGATGCCAACGTATCGACCCGCCCGCTCGCCTCAACCCTATGATTACACGACTTAACTCACCAGTCCCGATCTCATGAGAACACCCGAGTCCGCGCCCCTCCCCGATGCAGTCGTCTTCATCGCCGCCAGCGTCGACGGCTACATCGCCCGCCTCGACGGCTCCCTCGACTGGCTCCCCGAGGCAGACCCGCAAGAGGATTACGGGTACGCCACGTTCATGGCGACCGTAGACGCCCTCGTGATGGGCCGCAAGACCTACGAGGTCGTCCGCGGGTTCGGGGGCGACTGGCCGTATGCCGGGACGCCGGTGGTCGTGCTGAGCCATGGCCAGCCGATCCTCCCCGAGGGCGCCGAGGTCGAGGTACTGGCGCTCTCCCCTGCCGACGTGCTGGCCGTTCTCGGCGCCCGCGGCGCCCGCCGCGTCTATGTGGACGGCGGGCAGACCCTCCAGGCGTTTCTTCGCGCCGGGCTCGTCCGCGAGCTCACTGTGACCCGGATTCCGGTCCTGCTCGGCGATGGCATTCCGCTCTTCGGCTCCCTCCCGGCCGATGTGGCGCTGACGCACGTCGAGACACAGTCCTTCTCGTCGGGACTCGTCCAGAGTCGCTACCGGATCGATGGCTGACAGGAGGCAGGCCTCCGCATGAGCAGCCCGGCGTGGCCGATGGGGCGGGAATCAGGACGCGGCCGGTCGGCGGTCGAGGCTCCGCCGGTAGCTTGCTCCACCCCACCCCCGGCCGTCCATGTTCAGGCTCCTGCTGGCGCTCGCCCTCGCCGCCCCGCTCGCCGCCCAGCCGAGCGCTCCGACGGACCCCGCCTCGGTCCCCCCGCCGACCGACCGAGAGGTCGCGGCCGTCTTCACCGACGAGCCTCCCCGCGTCGACGGCCACCTCGACGAACTGCTCTGGGACCGCATCGAGCCCGTCCGCACGTTCACGCAGGTCTGGCCCGACACCGGCGAGCCGTCCACTGAGGCCACCGAAGTCCGGATCGCCTACGACCGCGACAACCTCTACTTCGCGTTCACCAACCTCGACGCCAACCCGGAGCTGATCCGCGCGAAGAACCTGGAGCGCGGCGGGCGCAACGACCGCGACGACCACGTCTACATCGGCCTCGACACGTACCGCGACGGCCGCAACGCGTACCTCTTCGAGATGAACGCGCTCGGCACCCAGGACGACGCGACGGTCACGGACGAGGGCCTAACCATCGACAGCTTCTCGTGGGACGCGGTCTACCGCTCGGAGACCGTCATCGACGACCGGGGCTGGACGATGGAAGTCGCCATCCCCTTCCGTCAGCTCCGCTTCCCCGAGGGGGACGACCTGTCGTTCGGGCTCATGCTCTCACGCATGATCAACCGCAAGAACGAGCGCGTGATGTGGCCGGAGATCGGCCTGGACCGCGGCAGCAGCTTCGCCGCCCTCGCCACGGTCTCCCAGTACGGCGTGCTGACCGGCCTCCGCGGCATCGCCCGCGGGCGCAACATCGAGATCAAGCCGTACGGCATCACTGGCGGCCAGCAGTCGCGCCCGGACCTGGCCACCACCACCCCGACGCCCGACGTCTCGGCCGACGCGGGGGTCGACATCAAGTACGGCATCACCTCCAACCTGACCCTGGACCTGACCGTCAACACCGACTTTGCGCAGGTCGAGGCGGACAACGTGCAGGTCAACCTGAGCCGCTTCAGCCTCTTCTTCCCCGAGAAGCGGGAGTTCTTCCTCGAACGGTCGGGGCTCTTCGAGCACGGCGCTCCGCGGCAGGCACAGACCTTCTTCTCGCGGCGGATCGGGCTGAACGAAGACATCCTGGCGGGCGTCCGCGTGACCGGACAGCTCGGACCGGTGTCGGTCGGTGCACTCAACATCGAGACCGGCCCCGGCATGGGCGACCTCTTCGGCGGGCAGTCGACCAACAACACGGTCGTCCGCGCGCGCGCCGATGTGCTGCCGCGAGCGACGGTCGGCGGCATCGTGACGAACCTGGAGGCACCGGGCCGCAGCAACCAGGCGGCGGGCGTCGACGGGCAAGTCAGGTTCGGCGCCAACAGCCTCGTCGAGGGCTGGGTGACCCAGGTCTGGGACTCCGACGACGCCCTCTCGAGTGCAGCGGGGCAGTTCACGACCCAGCTCGGCACCGACAAGGCCGCTGTCGCGGCGAGCTACACGAGCATTGGCTCGACCTACGCACCGGCCCTCGGGTTCGTCCGCCGGCAGGACCAGCGGGCCGTGACCGTCAACAGCGTGTACCGGCCGCTCGTCACGTGGTCGGCGCTCCCCATTCTGCGGCGCGTGGTGGCGGAGGCCGCCGGGTCCACGATCTCCGGGCAGGACGGCGACCTCCAGTCCAACTCGCTCGCCGCCGCCCTCACCGCCGACCTCTACCGCCGAGACCGCGTGTCGCTCGGCATCGAGCGCCAGTTCGAGCGGCTCGAGGACCCGTTCACGCTCCGCGACGGTGAGACGGTTGTCCCTGGCGACTACACGTTTGTGCAGGCGTCCCTCAGCGGCGAGACCGATTCGAGCCGCCCGATCTTCGCCTCCGCCTCGGCGTCGACCGGCGGCTTCTTCAGCGGCGACCGCACCGACCTCGGGGTCAACGTGGGCTGGCGCCAGTCGCAGCACCTCGTGCTGGAGGGCGGGCTCGACCACACCATCATCGACCTCGGCAACGGCAACTTCACGACGACCATCGGCTCGCTCTCGGCGCTCACGGCCTTCTCGCGCGAGCTGTTCGGGCGCACGCTCGTCCAGTACGACAACGTCTCGCGCCAGCTCCGCGTCAACGTCCGCCTCAACTGGATCCACACGCCGGGCAGCGACCTGTTCGTGGTGTTCAACACCGCGTACGGCTTCATCGACGAGGGCGAGGACCCGTTCGACCCACGCCGGACCGTCGTCCTCCGCGACCGCGTCGCCGTGGTCAAGATGACGTATCTGGTACTGATCTAGGCGGACGCGCGCCCGATGTGGTCGGGACCGGCGGGGACAGCACTCTCTCGATGGCGCCGAGCGCGTCCCCGAGCCCGTCTGCACCGCCCAGCTGCCCTGAGAGTGCACCCGCCTCGGCGAGGAAGTCGGCGATGTGGGTGGCGCGCAGCGTGCGGTACACGGCACGGCCCCGGCCCATCCGCTCCAGGTAGGCCGCGTTCAGCCCCTGCTCGTAGATGCCCCGGTTCGGGACCGCGAGGATCGGCTTGCCGAGGTGGAGCGCTTCACTGAGCAGCGTGAAGCCTGCCGTGCAGACCAGCGCGCGGCACGACCCGAGGTCGGCGAGAAACGCGTCGCCGGAGGGCGGTCGGAAGGTGACGTTCGGCGGCCCGTCCACCACGCCGACGCCGTAGACCACGAATCGGGCATCGACCTTCGCCAGCGTGCGGGCCAGTCCTGCGGCCCCGGTCGACCCGTTGACGTAGACGAGGACGTGCTCGCCGTCGGTCGGCGTCAGCGCGCGGACCTCGGGGCGCAGGATCGGCGCCAGGTAGGTCGCCCGGCTCGGGTCGCGCAGCGGCGGGCGGAAGAACGTGGTGATGAGCCGTCGCGCGGGGTCGGGCGCCACGATCGACTGCACGGCCCGACTGGCGACGAACGCACTGAACGTGTTGAAGGGGCTCCCCTCCGGCGCCTCGGTCACCGCCTCGGTCACGACCTGCTGGTGATCGAGGCTGACCACCGGGATGCCGAGGCGGGATGCTGCGCGGTGAGCGTAGCGGTCGAAATCGGACACGACGAGGTCGGGCGCGAGACGTTCGATGTCCGTGGCGAGGCGACGGACGATGAGCGGGGACCCGAACACGGCGGCGGCATTGCGGAAGCCGGTCGTAAGCAGCAGCAGCCGGTTTCGCCACATGACCTGTCGGAGCGTCGGCGCGGGGAGCACGGGCTCGCCGAGAGACTCCAGCACTGCACGCGCCGTCCCTCCTCCACAGAACGTGACCTCGTGGCCTCGCGCCCGCAGGCCGTGCGCGACCGCCAGCCCACGCGACGTGTGCCCCCGGCCCTGGCCGCTCAGCGCGTACAGGATGCGAGCCATGGGCTAGGCCTGCACCGGAGACATGCCCACGAGCACCGCCCTCACGGAGTCCAGATCCTGGTGACGAGGGGGGGCGGGCATGACGAGAGCAGCTCTGGAAACGGACGCGGGGACATCGAAGCAGGTGCCCGTCCATCGGACGACTCGGCACGTGAACCTCGCGAGGCCGACGGAAAGCTACGCGACCAGGCCGCGCGAGCGAGCAGACCCCACCGAGCCGCTAACCCACCATGACGGCCCGGAGACGGGCGGGGGCATCGTGGTCCACCCGATGTACACCGTCGGCCACCCGTACCTGAACACCTTCGACAGCGGGGCGCTTCTGCACGTCGTAGTCAGGCCCCGGCCGCCGCGTCCTCGTCGGGCTGGGCGGCCGGGTCGGCACTGCCTCTGCCCCCGTCCGGCGAGAGAACGCCGACGATGTCGGAGGTCGTGGCCAGGATGAGGCAAGCGCCCTCACGCCGAAGCTCGTCCTCGGTTCCGAATCCGCACAGCACCCCGACGGCCTGCGCCCCCCCCGCGCGGGCCGCCTGCATGTCGACCGTCGTGTCCCCGATGACGAGGCAGCGCTCTGGCTCGACCCCCATCGCCTCGGCGGCGAAGTAGAGCGGGTCCGGGAAGGGCTTCATCTGGGGCGTCGTCTGCGCGCCCGCGACGGCGGTAAAACAGTCCTGCACGCCGTGGTGCTCCAGGAACGCCCGGATGCGCCCTTCCTCACCCGTCGAGATTGCGCTGATCGGGTACCGGTCGCAGAGCTGGTGCAGCATCTCGGCGACGCCCGGTACCATGTCGTGGAAGTCCTCGTCTGCCGCATCCACCGGGTGCAGTTCCGAGCGGTCGCGCTGCCCGCGCACTCGTCCCAGGAGCCCCCCGATGACGCGCTTGGCTGCCGAGAGCTCGTCGTCGAGGCCGAGGCGGTCGAGCGCTCCGTACGCCGTGTTGACCGGTGTCTCGGCCCCCATCACGAGCCGTCGGGCCAGTTCTGTGGCACGCCGGCCGCTGATCAGCGGAACGGCGTCCAACACGGCAGCGATCTGAGCGACGAGATGGTCGTCGGTGTCGGAGAGCGTACCGTCGACATCGAACACGAGAGCGTCGACGCGGGAGAGGTCGAGGGACATCAGGAAGCGGGAATCGGAGGGAAAGGACTCGTGGAAGCCCGAACCCCGCGTCCTGTTTCCGAACTCAACGGTCGCGCGCTCCCACCAGAGCTCCCGCGCGACCTTCCGGTGCAGACACCCCGAGCGGACCACAGACTCGAGAATTCAAGCGCCGGGATTCACCCTGGGTGCCTCGCAATAGGCAAATCCACGGGAATGGTCCAGACACGTGTCGACACGTGGCGATGGGGTCGCCTCCGTGGGGTGACGGCAGTCGGTCGCAGTGGGAAACTTCTGCTTGACGAGGTTTCTTTGGACCACGCAGACTTTTCGGGCACAACAGATTGCACCACCGGCTTCATGTCCGCTACATTCTGCCAGGGTCAAGTTCCCGCTGTTGATAACTTTCTGCGGCTCGGGCGACACCCTCCGTCCCCCCTCACCACCACCCCCGCTCGGATGAACCGCCTCATCCCGACGATGTCCATCGCCGCCGCCCTGGTCGGCATCGGCGTCTACGTCGTGTTCCTGTTCTAGACGGCCTGCCGTCTGGTGTGCGAGCGCCGCCCGGGATTCGTCCCCGGCGGCGCTCGCGTCTTTTCGGGGGTCTCGGCTAGCCCGCCGCTGCCGCCACCTCGTAGACGGTGACGGGCCCGCCCGAGGCCGGGTCGAACCGGCAGCCCGCCTCGACGCCCACGGCAGCTAGCGCCCCCGCATCGAGGTCACCTCCGTCCACCTCGGCCCAGCGCGCGTGCATGGCACCGAGCGCGAACGGTGCGCCGGAGCCCATCGCCCAGAAGCGCGAGAACTCGTGGACCTCGCGCATGTCATACACGCCGAAGATGCCCGTCGGCGCGGCGATCAGAAGCGACACCTGCGTGCTCTCGTACGGGTCCCCCTCCTGCTCGGTGTCTGGGTTGAGGTAATACTCCTCCTTGAGGACCGGGTGCAGCGCGCGGAACGTCTCGAAGATGCCACGGCGCGAGCTGAGGTCGGCCTCCTCGAACCGCTCCAACGCGTCCTGGATCACCAGGTGGTGCGCCGTGTAGCCGACGACGCCGACGAACGCGTCGCCCACCGCGATGACCTTCTCCCCGGCCGCGTCGAGGTCGGGCGGCAGGCGGAGGTCGTTGAACGTGGTCAGCGCGTCCGAGGCAATGGCGATGCCGGACGGCGTGCGGGTGACAGTGAGGGTGGACATGGGATGGGGCAGGTACGAGAGGAGGCGAAGTCGCACCTCGTACTCTCGACCTACAGGTACAGGATCGTCGCCGTGACGAAGAAGACGGTCAGGCCGAGGATGTCGTTGGAGACCGTGATGAAGGGCCCCATGGCGAGGGCCGGGTCGATGCCGACGCGTTCGAGCAGCAGCGGCACCGTCGCGCCGACCAGCGTGGAGAGGACGATCACGATCTGGAGCGCGAGCGCGGCCGTGAGCGCCAGCCGCGACGTGTCGTTGCCGAAGCCGGACACCAGCACGATGCCCGCCAGCGCGACCGCCAGCACGGCGCCGTTGAGCAGCGCGACCGCCAGTTCCTTGCCGATCCGCTTGGCGAGGTCGCCCCGCCACAGGTCGCCCGAGGCGAGGCCCTGGACCGCGATGGCCGACGACTGGATGCCCGCGTTGCCTGCCATCGCCATCACGATGGGGATGAACAGCGCCAGCACCGGCGCCACCTGCAGCGCCTCCTCGAAGCCGACAATCACGAGCCCCGACACATACGCTCCCACGAGTCCCAGCAGCAGCCACACCAGCCGTCCCCGGCTGACGGCGAACACGCTCGACGACAGCTCCTCCTCGCCCGTGATGCCCACCGCGCGCTGGAGGTCCTCTTCGGCCTCCTCGCGGATGACGTTCATCACATCGTCGAAGGTGATGCGGCCCAACAGGCGGCCTCCCGCGGAGACGACCGCCAGCGCGACGAGGTCGTTGCGCTCCATGATGCGTGCCACCTCCTCCTGGTCGAGGTCCGGCTCGACGGAAACCACGTCCATCTCGGCGATCTCGTATACTGGGCGGTCCGCGGGCGAGAGCAGGAGACGCTTGAGCGGAATCACGCCCGCCAGCCGGTCCTCCGCGTCGACGGCGAACACGGCGAACACCGGGTCCACGGCGTCCGCGTTGGCCCGGACCGCCTCGGTGGCCTCCGCGACCGAAGCGGTGAGCGGGACGGAGACCACCTCGGTGGCCATGAGGCCGCCCGCGGTGTCGTCGCCGTAGCTGAGCAGCGCCTCGATGTCGATGCTGTCCTCCAACTGGACGAGCACGTCGTCCGCCTGGGTGACGTCCACATCGGCCAGCACGTCGGCCTGGTCGTCCGAGGCGAGCGGGTCGATCAGGGTGACCAGTTCGGAGGTCGAGAGGCCATCCAGCAGGTCGACGCGCTCGGCGCTCTCCAGCTCCGGCAGGATGCGGCTCGTGAGATCGTCCGGCAGCCAGCGGAAGGCGACTCGCGCGAGGTCGGCGGGGAGGTGCTGGAGCAGGTCCGCGATGTCGGCCGGCCGGAGGTCCCCGATGAGCGCGACCACGTGGCTCCGGTGCCCCGCCTCGACCAGCGCGGCGACGGCGGCGACGAGGTCGTCGTCGAGCAGCGGAGGGGCGTCGGAGGGGGGGACGACGGGGTCGCTCACGGGCCGGGGGGAGCGGCATCGAGGCCGCCCAGGTAGCGTGCGAGGCGGACGAAGGCGGTCGGCGACACGGCCTCGGGGCGGAGCGTCGCTGCCCAGTCGGGAAGGTCGACGCCAGCCTCGCGGGCGAGCGGGCCGAGGCTGTTGCGGAGCATCTTCCGACGCTGCCCGAACGCCGCCCGGACCGTCTTCTGAAGCACCCCGAAAGGTACGTCCGGCGCCTCGGCGGACGCGAAGTCCAGCACCACCACGGCGCTCTCGACGGCGGGTGGCGGGCGGAAGCAGAGCCGCGACACGTCGAGGATCTTCTCGGCGCGGGCGTAGAGCGAGAAGTACACCGAGAGGGTCCCGTACGTCTTCGAACCCGGCGGCGCCACCAGCCGGTCGGCCACCTCGCGCTGCACCATCACGACCGCTCGCGCGACGTGCTGGCGGGCGTCCAGCAGCCCGAACAGGATCGGTGAGGTGATGTAGTACGGCAGGTTGCCGACGACGGTGAGGCCAGCCCTCTCCTCGGTAGCCGCCGGCCGGCCGTCATTCCCCGCCTCTCCCGCCAGCGCGGCCCAGTGGACCTCCAGCACGTCGCCCTTGCGCACATCGAGAGCGGGGAAGCGACGGCGGAGGTGGGCGATGGCCTCGTCGTCCACTTCGAGGGCGACGAGGCCCGGGTAGCGCTGCAACAGGTCGCCCGTCAGCGCCCCCTCCCCCGGCCCGATCTCGACCACGCGGCCGTCCGGAGGCGCCGCGACCGCCTCGACGATCCGGTGGATCGTGGCCTCATCGGTGAGGAAGTGCTGGCCGAGACCTTTCTTGGGACGAACCGACACAGGTGCGAGAGCGAGGAACCACAGAGTAGTCCCATGCGACGGCGGCACGAGCCCGTAGCGGATCCTCCTCTCTGTCTTCGCGAAGGGCTCAGCTACGAGGCATGGTCGCCGCGGCGGTACCACAGCAGGCTCCCCAGCCCGATCGCGCCGAGGTAGGCGATCAGGGCTGCCATCCAGGAGATCAGCCGCCCCTGGCTTCGGGTCTCGGGCTCGAAGCGCAGGGTGACGATGTGGTTGCCTGCTGGGACGGGGATGCCTCGGAGCAGGTAGTCGGTCCGCAGGATCGGCGCGGCCTCGGTGCCCACACGGGCCGTCCACCCGGCCGGGTAGTACACCTCGCTCGCCACCAGCAGGCGCGGACGGTCGGTGGTGACGCGGTAGACGATCTCGTCGGGCTCGAAGCGCTCCATGAGCACCTTCGCCACCGTCGAGTCGGGTGCCGGGCCGGTCAGATCGGCCACGTCCACCCCGTCGGGCGCCTCCGAGAGGAAGGCCACGCGCCGGAGGTCGGTCGCCGGATCCCGGATGGTCTCGATCAGCTCGGCCTCATCGGGTACGACGGCGACAGAGTCGACCAGGAAGGCACGGGGCAGCGTCGACGAGTCCACGGCGACGACGAGGCCGGTCTGGGAATCCTGGAGCACGGGCTCGTAGCCCTCCACGAGGCCCGGCAGTACGGTGTATCGGGCCGACATCAGCGACATCGCGTTGCGGTTCAGACCCGTCGAGTCGTCCGGCAGCAGCTTGTCAAAGTAGTCCTGGATGAGCGCCAACTTGGCGCCGTGGTAGCCGCCGACGGACTCGTAGAAGTAGGACGGGACGGCGTTCTGCGACCAGTTCTCGGGAAGCACCCGGAAGTGACCGGGTCCGCCTGCCTCGCGGACCTGCTCGATGAGGTAGCGATCCGCTTCAGTCGGCTGGATCTGCGCTTCGATGCGCGAGGTGCGGCGCAGCGACGGGTCGTCCTCGTTGAAGTAGCGCCGCCCGACACCCCATAGGTCTATTGTGGCGAGGAGCGCGAGACCGGCCAGCGCCACCCAGGCGGGGATGCGACGCCACAGCAGCGCCGCGGCGAGGCCCACCGCGAGGAGCAAGAAGAAGAGCGAGCGCCCCGCGTCCGCGGAGAACAGATCGAAGCGCTCCGCCTCGGCATTCTGGAGGTACTGCGCGGCGGCCTGGCGGACCTGCGGGTCGGCGGGCGAGAGCCCGTTCTGCTGCGCGATGGCCGCGGCGACCTGGGCTCCCTCGTCCGGACGATCGAACGTGAGCGGCCCCCCGCCGGTGGCCCAGAGCCCCCCGATCAGGACGGCCATCACCGCGCCCGCCCCGAGCACCACGCGCCGCTTCCGGGCGTCCGCCTCGGGCGTCACCTCGCGGCGCTGGAGGTAGTACGCCCCCCACCCTGCCAGGAGGGCCACGAGCAGGGCGACGATGATGAGCCACGTCTCGGGGACGCGGAACGCGCTGAACAGCGGCAACACCTCGAAGGCGAGCCGGTTCAGCATCGGCAGGTTCTCACCGAGCGAGAACAGCACCATCAGAACGGCGGCGATGGTGAAGGCGAACACCGACCGCCGGGCGACGCCGACCGCGCCCACGATCGCCAGGAAGGCGATGACCGGCCCCACGTAGTGCGGCCCCGCAGTGAACGGCTTGAGGCCCCAGTAGGTCGCCCCCCCGCCCCCGTACGCGTTCGGAATCACGAGCGTCAGCAGTTCGCTGAACCCCTGGCTCCATGCCATCGCGTACTCCCAGGCCAGTCCGCCGCCAGGACCCGCCGAGCGGATCGTGAAGGTCTTGTACTCGGCCTGGAGCAGGTACGGGTCGGCCACCATGGCCAGGGCCAGCACGGCGCCGACACCGAGCAAGCCGGTCGAGACGAGCCACGTCTTCGCACGGCCGTCGCGGACGGCCGATATGCCCTCAGCCACCCACCACACCAGCGCCGCGATCACGACGTAGTACGTGATCTGGACGTGTCCGGCGCGCAGGTTGATGGACGCCGCGATGGCGAACCACAGCATCAGCAGCACACTCATCATCTTGCCCGTCTCGGGCGAGCGGCGGACGAGGCCTGCGAAGGCCCACAGTAGCCACGGCGTGTAGGCCAGAGCGACGAACTTGGTGCTGTGGCCGGCCGTCAGGATCAGCGGCAGGTACGTCGTCAGTCCGTAGCCGACCGCCGCGATCACTCCTGCCAGCGACGATCGCGTCAGGTAGCGGACCAGGAAGTAGGTCCCCAGGAGGAGCACCAGCAGGTGCGCCAGCGGCCACAGTCCGGCTCTCCGGAACGCATTGACCACGCTGTCGACGCCCGGCACCGACGAGCCGCCGAGGATCATCGTGCCCGGCATCCCGCCGAACACGTTGGGCGCCCACTCCGGGCGCACGCCTGTCTCGGCCTCGTACGCGCGCATCGCCTCGGCGGTGGCCGCCCACTGCACTGTGTCGCCGCCGACGAGCGTCCGCCCGCCGAAGACCGTCGGGGCACAGAAGCCGACGGCCACCAGCACGAGGAAGCCGATGCAGATCGCCTGCTGCACCCAGTTCGGCTGGCGCTCCCAGAGAGAGGTTTCGCGCGTGACGGGGCCAGCGCGCCGGACGCGGCTGCGCTGCTTCCAGACTTCGTTGCCTTCGAGAGGCGCGGGGCCTCCCGCCGCTCCCGGGCGGCTCTTCCTCGACTTCGCCATGGACGGAGCTAGATGTGGATCGGGCGCGCGAGGCGCCGGGCCTCGTCGGTCGCGCGCAGGGCAGCCGCCGTCGAAGGCGACACGTCGTTGATGGAGAGGCTCGTCACGCGCGCGGCGACCGTGCCCTCAGGCACCAGGATCGCTCGCACGTCGACGGAGATTCCGGCCTGGGGCGGCGAGCACGTGAGCGAAAAGATGGACGCGTCGAGCGAGCCGTCGGCGTACACGAACAGGGTGTCGTTGCGCGGCGTCGCGGCGAGCGGGCGCGGCAGACGGTCGCCGCTGAGGCCTACCGAGACGGCGTCGTAGAGCACCTCGATGGCCCCATCGGGGGTCGGCGGGGGGTTGATGCCCACGCCCGCACCGACGGTGAGTTGAATGAACGGGTCGGCATCGGTGATGAAAGCGACCGTCAGCGTGTCGCCTGCCCCTGCCCCGTCGGCGACGATCAGCCCCCCATTGGTAGTCGTGCGCGAGGTCTCGAAGGAGCAGTCGCCCAGCGAGCAGCCGCCGAGGGCGACGCAGACGCAGAGCAGGGCGAGGAGGGGTCGCATGCTCGCTAAGATAGCCGACGCGGCAGGATGGCTCGGTTCACTCGACGGGTCCAAAAGCGGCCAGTTCCGCCTCGATGAGGACGCGCACCCGTTCCATGAGGTCGGAGGCGTCTGCCCGCGTGAGGCCGTCAGTGGGAATCGGCTCGCCAAGGATGAAGCGCGTCTCGCCCGGCCGTGCCAGACGCATGTCGCGCGAGATCAGCCCTGCGTGGCCGACGAGCGTCACGGGCACGATGGGCACGCCCGCCTCGATGGCGGTCACGAACGGCCCGCGCATGAACGGCGCCAGCCGATGCCCGTGGCTCCGGCCCCCTTCGGGGTAGAGCAGTATCGAGTCGCCGCCTCGAAGCCGGTCCACGACCCGCCGCAGGTCCACGACCGACTGACGGGGGTTGTCGCGATGGATGAAGAGGCACGCGGACTTTTCCAGCACCCACCCGACCACCGGCCAGTCCCGGATCTCGCGCCGGGCGACGTAGAGGAACGGCCGCGGGAAGCCCAGCATCGCGACCGGGATGTCGAGCGAGTTGACGTGGTTGGACACGAACACGACCGCACTGTCGGGGAGAGGAGCGCGCTGCTCGACCCGGACCCGGATCCCCCACATGCCGAGAACGAAGCGTCCCCAGGGACGCATCCACGACCGGAGCGTCGACGCCGTCGGCTTCAGCGCCGAGTGGGCCACCAGCAGCGGGCTCATGGTGACCGTGAAGAACGCGGACCAGAACACGCACCACGCCGCCCACAGCCGTCGCCCCAGCGAGGGGGTCGGCGGGGAGAGATGGAGATGGAGATGGGGCGAGGCGGGAGTCGGCATGGTCAGAAGCTATCCTCGCGCAGCGGCCGAACGCCGGGCCTGCCTGAGGGCACGCACGAGCGCCGTCGCCGAGGCGAGGCCGGACGACCGCGGCGGCACCGGAAGCACGTCGATCACGAGGGGTGCCTCTACGCCCGCCTCGACCAGTGCGCCGAGGTGGGCGTCCCAGCCCAGCGTCCCCGCGCCGACCTCGGCCTCGCCCCACCCGTCGGCCTCCTGCCACCCGTCGCGCACCCCGACGCACCGCACCGGCACGTTCGCGGCTCCGAGCGCGGCGAGCCCCTCCCTCGGCGCTTCTCCGCTCATCAGGGCGTCCGCCGGTCGCCAGTCGGCTCCCACCGCGGGGTGGTCCACAGCAGCCAGCAGCCCGGCCAGCGCCGCGCCTGTCGCGATCGCCGTCCCGGCCTCGTTGCGGACGGCGAGCGTGAGGCCCAGCCGCTCGGCCCGCTCCCCGACCTGCCGGAGCGCCTGGGTCGCCGCCTCGGCATCGAAGCCGTCGGGGTCCGAGAGCGCGCCGACGCGAATCAACTGGCACCCGAACCGCGCCCCGAACGCGGCGACCTCGTCGAGTTGGTCGATCTCGTTGAGCCAGGACGCGCGCGACGCGACGCTCCCCTCGAACAAGCCGGGGTCGAGCGCGACGACCGGCAGGTCGGCCTCGTCAAGGCGCCGTCGCAGCGGCCCCTCCGTGACCGTCGGCACCCGGCCGCCCGCGATCGTGCGCAGGCAGACGCCCTCCAGGCCCCAGAACAGGGTCAGGCGGACGGCTCGAGCGGGGTCGTCCGTTGCGGCGTCGGTGGTCCAGGCAGGCGTCATGGGGTCGCGAGGGTGTCGGGGAGAGGGGCGTACGTGGCCTCGGCAAGGACGCGGGCAACCAGGGCCTCGGCGAGCGCGAGGGGGTCGGCGTCGGGCGCGAGGCGGACGACCGGGATGCCGTCGACCTGCGCGGGTCCGTCGGGCCCGATCATCACGACCGCGCGGATCGCGTCGCGGGGCCAGAGAGAACTGCGAAGCGCCTGCCGGACACCGTCCCCTGCAGGCCAGAACGAGACCTGCAGGCTCCGCTCGGGCTGGGACGTCCACCGCGACCGCTCGGCGAGAACCGCCACGGCTTCCAGCAGCGCCGCCACACCTGCTCCGTCGAGGCGCGTGCCGACCACCACCAAGTCCGTCCGCCCCACCGGGTGATGGCCGGGGATGAAGCCGCCCACGATGGGCACGCCGAGGTCGACCTGGTAGCGACTCCTCCCGACGCCATCGCGGAGGGGCGTCACCCCGTAGCGACGCAACGACCGCTCGAGAAAGGCCCGGCGTGGCGTGGTGGACGCCGCCTCGGCGAGGGAGTCGGCGAGGGCGGCGACATGACGAGCCGAAGGCCGCGCCGATGGACCCGCAGGCGTCAGGTCCCTCGGGCCCGAGCAAGCAGCCAGGGCGGCGAGGGTGAGAATGAGAGCGGCGATGCGCATAGACGAAAAAGGGGCCGCCCGACGATATACGCCGGACGGCCCCAGGAGCGTAAGCCCGGTTCGATTTACTCGAAGCCGACCGAGAGGCCGACCGTGAACCCGAGGCCCGGCTGCACCGAGTTGGCACCTCCGATGCCGAGGCCGTACTCGAGGTACTCGTCAGGCGTGGCGCCCTTGATGTAGATCGAGGCCGGGAGGCTCGGCGGCGAGATGTTGAGGTACGGGACGACGGTGCCGATGTGGCTGCCGATGCCGCCGACGGTGCCGACGGACTCGAGCGTGGGCTCGTCCATCCGGGCCTGCAGCTGGAGCGCCGCGCCGAGCTCGAAGACCGAGAACCGGAGACCCCCACCGAAGAGGAAGTTCAGGTAGTCGCCGCCTTCGGTGACCTCGGTGCCCGCGACGTCGTTGCCTGCCAGGTCGACGTTCGCGCCGCCGGACTGCAGGAAGAAGTAGTCGATGCCGCCCATGAGGCGGAACCGCTCGCTCGGGTAGTCGAAGTCGGCGCCGACGAAGATGGCGTCACGACCGTCCGAGTTGGACAGGTCCTGCGGGATGCGGTTGCCGCCCAGCGCCGCGACCGGGTCACCCAGCGTCTGCGGGTCGCCGAGGTCGAAGGCGTAGCCGGCGTGGACACCGAGGACGTTGCCGCGAGCCGTGCCGTAGACCTTGATCTGCTGCGGGCCGAAGCCGCTCTCCAGATCGCCGATGCCGAGGGTACCGACGGCACCTTCCGCCTGGAAGCTGTTCTTGGCGAGGCCGAGCTGTGCGCCCGCACCGACCGTGAAGCTCGGGAGCGTCAGGAAGTTGACCTGCGCACCGACGGCGACGCGCTGGGACTCGACCTGCCCGGCCGTGCCGACGGCGAGACCGGGGACCTCACCGACCGCGATCGGGCGGACGTCGCCCTTCGTGTCGTAGATGTCCTGAGCGGTGCCGTAGGCGTACTGGACCCAGAACTTGATGGGAGCGGCGGCCGTCGGGCGGCCCTGGGCGTACGTGTCCAGGGTGATGGACTCCGGATCGTCCGAGGCGGTCTCGAAGACGCCCTGGGTGGCGTTCGCCTCGGTCCGAGGGGAGTCAGGGGTGGTCTTCTTCTTGTCGTCGTCGCCGTGGTTGGGGCCAAGGGCGAGCGAGCTGGCCAGGAGGCCGGCAAGTGCCAGTTGCAGCATAGGGGATCCTCTGAAGGGGTGTGGGGGACGGGGTAGGCAGCAGGCAGTCTCAGCCTGTGCGGTATCGCTTCCAAAGCCCCGACCTCCTCGTGGTTCCGAGTCGTCAGCGTTCGATGACCCGAATGCGGCCGCAGAGGCGGAGCGTAGCGCCCCCCCGTACCTTCTTCGCACACCCTCCCCACGCCGATGGACTCCCCTGCCCGCGTCGCCCAGGCCCTGCTCGACCGGGAGCGCGCGCTCCTCGGCGGCCTCGGCGCGTTGCTGGACCGGGCCGACGCCCCGCCGGAGACCCGCCGACGCCTCGCCGACCTCGCGACCTCGCTCGACGAACTGTTCCTGCTCGTGGTCGCGGGCGAGTTCAACGCGGGCAAGTCGACCGTCGTGAACGCCCTCTTCGGGCGGCGCGTCATGGAGGAAGGCCCGGTGCCGACGACCGACAAGATCACCGTCCTCCGCCACGGCGACGCCGACGCGACGCACCGTCGGGGCGAGTTCATCACCGAGCGCTCGCTCGACCACCCGCTCCTCGAACACCTCGCGCTGGTCGACACCCCGGGCACCAACTCGATCGTCAAGGAGCACCAGGCGCTCACGGAGGACTACATCCCACGCGCCGACCTGGTCCTGTTCGTCACCAGCTACGACCGGCCGCTCTCCGACTCGGAGCGGACCTTCCTCGAGTATATCCGAGGCGCCTGGGGCAAGCGACTCGTGGTGGCCGTCAACAAGGCGGACCTCGCCGAGACCGAGGCGGCACTCGACCAGGTGCTCAGCCACGTCCGCGACGGGCTGGCCCGCATCTTCGCCGAGGCGGGCATCAAGGACGCCCGGCCGCCGCTGCTCTTCCCGGTGGCCGCGCGGCTCGCGCTCCAGGCCAAGGAGGCCGACCCCGACGGCTACCGCGCGGACGAGCGCTGGGAACGCTCCCGCTTCGCGCCGTTCGAGCGCTTCCTCACGGAGACGCTCACCGAGGGCGCCCGGCTGGCGCTCAAGCTGGCCGCCCCCCTCGACGCCGCCCAGACGCTCCTCGCCGAGGTCCGGCGGGGCATCGACGCGCAGCGGGAGGTGCTGGCCGAGGACGAGGTCCAGCTGGCCGCCCTCAACGGCCGCTTCGACGAGGTCCGCGCCCAACTCGACGAGATCGCCGGGCGGGCCGTGGCCGAAGTCGACCGCGAGCTGCTCGAGATGGAGAAGCGCGGCGTCCGCTTCCTGGACGACACGATCCGCGTGTCGCGCCTCAACCTGATCCGCGACCGCAACGCATTCCGGGAGGAGTTCGACCGGCAGGTCATCCGCGACGCCGAGCAGCGCATCGAGACCCGCCTCGGCGACGCCGCCGATGCCCTCCTCCGGCGCGTGTTCGAGCTCTGGAATGAGACCTACACACGCCTCGCCGACCTCCGGCGCGACGACGCGCGGGCGGAGAGCGGATTCCTCTACGACCGCGAGGAGGTCCTCCGCGATGTCCTCCGCGAGGCCCGCCGCACCATCGAGCAGTACGACATGGGCGAGGAAGCACGGCGGCTGCTGGAAAACGCCCGTTCGGCGCTCACCGTCGGCGGCGCTACGGCGGTCGGGATCGGCGCGCTGGCGGTCGTGCTGATCGCGACGACGGCGTTCGACCTGACGGGCGGCATCCTCGCGACCGGCGCCCTGGCCGCGCTGGGCTTCGTCGTGCTCCCCGCCCAGCGCCGCCGCGCCGTCCGCGAGTTCTCGGCCCGCGTGGACACGCTGCGTTCCGAACTCCGCGGAGGACTCGAACGCGAGCTGACCGACGAGGTGGACCAGGCCATCGGGAAGGTCCGCGCCCTCGTGCTGCCGGTGGCCCGGCTGGCCCTGGACGCCCGCGCCTCGCTCGACGACCGCGCCGCCGAAGCCGACCGGCTCTCGGTCGAGGCGGACGCGCTTCGGTCGGCCGTGCGCTCCGACTTCGGGGTCGGGAACGTGGAGGGGTAGCGCGCAAGGCCACACGGGTGACGGCTCCCAGGCCGGCCCTTCCGCTGCCCTTAGCCGTTGGCTTTCCGCTCCTCCACCTCCGACCGCCGCGCGTACCACCGCATGATGGGCGTCACCGAGAGGCCGTGGACGACCACGCTCGCCGCGATGGTCGTCAGGACGAGGCCGAGCAGCAGGTCCGAAAACCCGTCGTTGAGGCCGTGCGTTTCGGCGAACATGAGGTAATAGACCGAGCCGATGCCGCGGACCCCGAACCACGCCAGGAGGTGCCGTTGCACGCCGGAGGTGGAGGACCCGAACATGCCGACCCAGACGGCCAATGGGCGGACCACCAGGAGCACGGCCGGGACGAACCACAAGGCGTCCACGCTCCATTCGGCCCGGTGCAGCAGGGCGCCGACCAGCACGACCAGCGCGACGGCGCCGATCCGCTCCAGCTGTTCCGAGAAGCCGAGCACGGCGGACGCCATGTAGGCGGGCGCGACGTGGTCGTCGACGGCCACCTCTTCGGCCGCGCCTTCGTGGGCCATCGTTTCCACATCCTCGGCGGGCTCGTCGCCGGACTCCCTCCGCTCCTCAGCGCGGAGCGCCAGCCCTGCCGCGAAGGCCGCCAGGAAGGCGTAGGTGCCGATGAGCAACGCGACTCCGTAGCTGAGGGCTACGAGGCCGAGCGCCAGGAAGTCGTCCGTCCCGACCGCTTCCTTGTGAACCCTCCTCAGGTGGACCACCAGCCGCCCGACGCCCATCCCGAGCGCTGCGCCGACCGCCAGACCACCGAGAACGGCCCACGCCACGTCCACTGCCAGCCACCGACCGAGGCCGGTCCCGAGGTCGTGCAGGCCGAGCAGGCCGAGCCCCAGCATCACGAAGGGGAACGCCGCACCGTCGTTGAACCCCGCCTCACCGGTCAGCGAGAAGCGAAGCCGGTCGGTGTCGTCCGGCGACTCGACCTGGACGTCCGAGGCGAGCACGGGGTCGGTGGGCGCGAGCACGGCTCCCAGCAAGATGGCTGCGCCCAGCGGAAGCCCGAGACCGACTACCCCGAGCGCCGCGATGCCGAACACGGTGAGCGTCATCGAGATGGTCGCCAGCCGGACGGGCAGCTTCCAGCGCCCATCGGAGAGCGGCGTCCGGAGCTTCAGGCCCGCCGCGAACAGCGACAGGATGACGACGATCTCGGTGAGCACCTCCAGCACGCCTGCCTCATCCACCGGATCGATCACCAGCAGCCCGATCCCGAGCGGCCCGATCCCGAGCCCGACCAGCAGGTAGAGCTGAGCGGTCGAGAGCGGGAGTCGGCTGAGCGTCGTCTTCCCGAGCGCCATCAGCGTCAGAAGCAGGCCGGCGACGACGAACCAGAGGGCGAAGGGCACGGGTATCGATGAGGGGAGGCCTCGCCCAACGCCCGGCGTCGCCCGGCGGTCCCAGCGGCATCGCACTCAGGGGCTCCCCCCTACGTCAGGTCGTCTCCAGGCGGAGGTCGTTTGCGAAGCGGCGCAGGACATGGGCCCGGCGTTCGGCCTCGGCTCGCCCGGCGGCGGTCTGCATGGTCGCCGGGAGGCGGAGGAGCTTGACATACAGGTGGTCGGTCGCCCAGCGACGGTCGTCCAGCGCCCGGGCCGACGGCTCGGCCGGGACCGGGTCGTCGGGGTGGACGAGCGCCGAGCCCATCGCGCCCGCGGTCGCGTAGAGCCGCGCGATGCCGATGGCGCCGAGCGCGTCCAACCGGTCGGCGTCCTGGACCACCTTCGCCTCGACGGTCTCGGGCGGGATGCCCGCCGAGAAGCTGTGCGCCGCGATGGCGTGGCCGACCGCGTCCAACCGCTCGGCCGGATACCCTTCCCCTGCCAGCCATACTACCGCTGCCTCCGCCGCCAGCGACGACGCCCGTGCGCGGTCCGGCGAGTCCTTCGGGACCGTCACGCCGTCGTGGAGCCACGCGGCCGGGACCACCACGCCGAGGTCGGCCCCCTCCGCCTCGGCCAAGCGGCGGGCCCACGCGACGACCCGGCGGACGTGCGCGAGGTCGTGCGCCGCATCCCCGACCATCACCTCGCCGAGGCGGGCTTCGCAGCGGGCGGCCCAGTCGCCGATCTCGGCCTCGGTCACGCGACGACGAAGTTGACGAGGCGCCCCGGCACGGCGATCTCCTTGCGGAGCGTGCCCTCCTCCAGGTACCGCGCCACGTTGGGCTCGGCGCGCGCGGCGGCCAGCATGGCGTCCTTCGACGCGTCGGCATCCACGATGACCGTGCCGCGGAGCTTGCCGTTGACCTGGACGGCGATCTCGACCGAGTCCTCCTTGAGCAGGTCGGGGTCGAACGTCGGCCACGGCTCGTAGGCGAGCGTGTCGTCGTGGCCGAGCTGGTGCCAGAGCTCCTCGGCGAGGTGCGGCGCGAACGGCGCCAGGAGGAGCGTGAACGCCTCGGCGGTCTGCTGCGGGATGTGCCCCCACTTCGTCCCCGCGTTGACGAACTCCATGAGCGACGCGATGGCCGTGTTGAAGCGCAGGCCCTCGATGTCGTCGGTGACCTTCTGGATGGTCGCGTGGAGCACGCGCTGCTGCTCGCGCGTCGGCTCCGCGTCCAGCACCGTCGCCGACTTCGTTCCCGTGTCGGGGTCGAGGATGAGCCGGTAGGCGCGGGCCAGGAAGCGGTGGACGCCGTCGACGGAGCGCGTATTCCAGGGTTTGGCCTGCTCCAGCGGCCCCATGAACATCTCGTACAGCCGCAGCGAGTCGGCGCCGTACTCCGCCACGATGTCGTCCGGGTTGACCACGTTGCCGCGGCTCTTCGACATCTTGTGGGCCCGGCTGGTCACGCGGGCCTCCGGGTGGGCCGTCAGCACGAAGCCGTCGCCCTTCTTCTGCACATCCGACTCGGGCACGGAGACGGCCACGAGGAGCGCGCCGTCGCGGGCGTCCTGGTGGGTCGCCTCCCCGTCGTCGTCGTCGCGGCCGTAGAGGTCGATGGCGTGCTCGGCCGAGACCCAGCCGAACACCTCCCCGTCCTCGCCGAGACGGCGGAAGGCGGTGTACTCGACCTCGCCCAGGATCATGCCCTGGTTGACGAGCTTCTGGAACGGCTCGTCGGTGGACACGATGCCCGCGTCGAACAGCACCTTGTGCCAGAACCGGGCATAGAGCAGGTGGAGCACCGCGTGCTCGGCACCGCCCACGTAGAGGTCGACCGGCATCCAGTACTGCTCCTTCTCGGGGTCGACGAGCGCGTCCGGGTTGGTGGGGTCGAGGTAGCGGAGGTAGTACCAGCACGAGCCCGCCCACTGGGGCATCGTGTTGGTCTCGCGCCGCGCGGGCATGCCGGTCTCCGGGTCCTCGGTCGCCAGCCAGTCCGTCGCCGCGGCGAGCGGGCTCTCGCCGGTGGCCGCAGGCCGGTACTCCTCCACCTCGGGCAGCGTGAGGGGCAGCGCGTCCTTGGAGAGCGGCTGCGGCGTCGTGCCGCCCGTCTCGTCCTGGACGTGGATGATGGGCATCGGCTCGCCCCAGTAGCGCTGGCGGCTGAAGAGCCAGTCGCGCAGCTTGTAGTTGACCTGAGGACGCCCGACGCCGTTCTGCTCCAGCCACGTCGTCACGTCGGCCTTGGCGGCCGGCACCATGAGCCCGTCGAGGCGGACGCCCTGGTCGGCGATGTCGGAGACGGGTCCGTCGGAGGCGTCCGAGTTCATCAGCACGCCGTCGGCGCCGGTGAAGACCTCCGTCCACCCGCGCGGATCGTCGCTGTACTGGCCGAAGAGGAGGTCCGCCTCGGTGTCGGTGGGGATGTCCGGCCCGGCGTGCGCGGCCAGCCACGCGTCGGACGGGCGGACGACCGGCCGGATGGGCAGCCCGTGGGCGACGGCGAACTCGAAGTCGCGGGCGTCGTGCGCCGGGACGGCCATGATGGCGCCCGTGCCGTAGCCCGCGAGGACGTAGTCGGCGATCCAGATCGGCACCTTCTCCCCGTTGACCGGGTTGACGGCGTGCGCGCCGGTGAACACGCCCGTCTTGGCCTTCTGCTCCATCCGGTCGCGCTCGGTCTTGCGCGCCGCCGCCTCGACGTACTCGCGGACCGCCTCGGCCTGGTCGGAACTCGTCACCTGATCGACGAGCGGGTGCTCGGGGGCAAGCACCATGTAGGTCGCCCCGAAGAGCGTGTCCGGCCGCGTCGTGAACACGCGGACCTGGAGCGCCGGGTAGCCGAAGACGGCGAAGTCGACCTCGGCGCCCTCGCTCTTGCCGATCCAGTTGCGCTGCATCGCCTTGACCGACTCGGGCCAGTCGAGGTCGTCCAGTCCGTCGAGCAGGCGGTCGGCGTACTCGGTGATGCGCAGCATCCACTGCCGCATGGGCATCTGGACGACCGGGTGGCCGCCGATCTCGCTCTTGCCGTCCACCACCTCTTCGTTGGACAGCACCGCGCCCAGCTCCGGGCACCAGTTGACGGGCGCGAAGGCCTCGTAGGCGAGCCCGCGCTCATAGAGCGTCAGGAAGATCCACTGGGTCCACTTGACGTAGGCCGGATCGGTGGTGTCCACCTCGCGGCTCCAGTCGTAGCTGAAGCCGAGCCGCTGGAGCTGGCGCCGGAACGTCGCGATGTTGCGCTCGGTGGTCACGCGCGGGTGGATGCCCTCGCGGATGGCCGCCTGCTCGGCGGGCAGGCCGAACGCGTCCCAGCCCATCGGGTGGAGCACGTTGTAGCCCTGCATCCGCCTGGCCCGCGCGATGATGTCGGTCGCCGTGTAGCCCTCGGGGTGGCCCACGTGGAGGCCCGCGCCAGACGGGTAGGGGAACATGTCGAGCGCGTAGAAGCCCGGCTTGCTGGCGTCGAAGCCGGGGTCGCCGGGTCCGGGCTGGCGGAACGTCTCGTGCTCGGCCCAGAAGGCCTGCCAGCGGGTCTCGATGTCGTCGTGCGGGTATCCGGCCATGCCTGGGAGCGGTCTGTAGAGGAGGCTCGAAGCTACCGCCCGCCTCGGCCGGAGATCCCCTGCGCCCGGCCCGGGGCGGTCCGCCTCGGCGTCTTCGGCGGGGGTTCGCGCGGGCAGCGGCCTGTCGCGCCCGGTCGGTGGATGATGCCTGGGGACCGGATTCGTCGTATGCAGGGGTGAGCCGCCTTCCGCCCCTGCCCCTCGTGTTCTCCTCTCCCGCTGCCACGACCGCCCCAGCACCTGCCGCCGACATCGACGGCGTCGTCCACGCGCTCGACGGCATCGTGGATGACTGTCGCACCCGCGGGTGCCGCCTCGGGCTGTTCGCGGCGCTCTACCGTCGCGTGACGGTCGAGGTGAAAGGGCGCATGGACAAGGGCCAGTTCCGAGACGCCGACCGGATGGAGCGGCTCGACACGCAGTTCGCCAACCGCTACCTCGTCGCCTACGGACAGCACCGCGCCGGGGACACGCCGAGCCGCGCCTGGACTGCCGCCTTCGCCGCCCGCGACGACGATGGCCTCATCGTCCTCCAGCACCTGCTGCTGGGGATGAACGCCCACATCCTGCTCGACCTCGGCGTGACGACGGCCGAGATCGCACGAGCCCACGGCACTGCGGACCTCAAGCACGACTTCGACGCCATCAACCGGGTGCTGGCGGACCTCGTGGACGAGATCCAGGACGAGATCGGGCGAACCTCCCCCCTGCTCCGCACGCTGGACCGCCTCGGCGGCCGGCTCGACGAGCGCCTCCTGGGGTACGGCCTCGCTCGCGCCCGCCGGCGCGCCTGGCGCCACTCGCTCGCGCTCCGCGCCGCGCCGGAACGCGTCGGGCCTCACCTGATCGAGCGAATCGACGGCCGCGTGGAGCGGATCGCGTCCGGCATCCGCACGCCGCCACGCCGGGTCCGCATCGCGCTGGAGACCCTCCGCGAGGCCGAGCGGGAGCCCGTCCGCACCCTGATCGACCGGCTGGCCTGAGGCTGGCTACGCGGCCGAGCCGTGTGGCTGCGGATCTGCGTCATCCGGCCGGTTCCGCTCCTCGCGCACCTCCGACCGGCTCCGATACCGGGTCTCGACGACGTCGATCACGAGCAGGCAGGCGCCGAGCCACGTCGCGCCCGCCAGCCATCCGCCCAGCACGTCGGACAGGTAGTGGACGTTGAGGTAGACCCGGGACAGGCCGACGGAGAGAATCATCAGCGGCCCGATCACCACGGCCATCGCGCGAGCCCACGTCCGCTCGGTGAGGCGGAAGACGAGGTAGACCATCATGCCATAGAACACGGTCGAGGCGAACGCGTGGCCGCTGGGGAAGCTGAAGCCGGTCGCCTGGATGATCTGGTCGGCGGGCCGGTCGCGAGCGAACAGCGCCTTCAGTCCGAGCACGACCAGCCCGCCCAGCCCCGACGCCGCAACCACCCGCAGCGCCGCCCAGTACCGACGCGCGAGCACCAGCGCCAGCGCAACCCCCACCACGAAGCCGATCAGCGTCGCGTTGTTGCCGAACCACGTCACGGCGAGCCCGAGGCGGGGCGACGCGCCGAACGTGTCGTACACGACCTCGTGCGCCATCGCGTCGAAGCGCGCGAGGTCGTCCGCCTCGGTGACCGCGTCGACGACCGACACGAAGCCTGCCAGGGCTGCGATCACGACCAGGAAGGCGACCGTGAAGCCGAGGCCGTACGGCACGCCGCGCGCGATCCGGCGGCGGAGGAACGGGACGATCGGGTGCGGGGGCCGGAGGTCGCTCAAAACAGCAGCACCAGCGCCGCGACGAGCCCGCCCGCGATGACGAGCCCGTTGAGGGCGACCGCCCCCAGCAACGCGAGGGCGAACGGCAGGCTCGCCAGCCGCACGAACCGGAGCGCGCCGACCGCCTTCATCCATCCGCCCTTCGTCAGCAGCGCCAGGCCGCGGGCGGCCCAGAGCGAGCGCACGAGGCGCCCAATGCGGCTCCCCTTGATCCGCCCGGCCGACGCGTCGGCGCGACCGGTCGCCGCCAACGCGGCCTGCTTGACCTGGCCGGGCAGGCTGGCGAGGTCGGCGAGGGTCCAGCCCGCGAGCGCGGTCGCCGCGGCGGGCAGCGCCAGGATCGCGCCGATCAGCGCGAGCGCGCCCGGCGTCAGAGGGGCCACCGCGTCGGCCAGCGCGGCGACGATCACGCCGACCGAGACGAGGCTGACGGCGGCCAGCCGGTACGCGAACCGCACGAGCGCGTCGATGCCGGGCAGCAGGCGCCCCAGCCGGGACAGCGCGCCGGACGAGTCCTCAGGGACGGCAGGGGCGAGGAGTCCCTCCTCGGCCTCGGTGGCAGGGGCGGGCGAGGAAGCGGAGACGGGACGGACCGAGGTGGAATCCACGAGGCGAGTGGTGGGGTTGATGGGACTTCAACGCCACGATGCCCATGCCGAGTTCGCCCGACCTCACCGCCGCCCTCCGCGACGCCCGCACCATTGCTGTGGTCGGGTGCTCGCCGCGCGGCTTCCAGACCAGCCACCGCATCGCGCGCTACATCCAGAAGGTCGGCTACCGCATGATCCCCATCAACCCGAACCACGACGAGATCCTGGGCGAGACGGCGTACCCCTCCCTGGACGCCGTCCCGGACGACGTGGTGATCGACATCGTGGATGTCTTCCGCCGCCCGGAGTTCGTGGCCGACGTGGTGCGCGACGCCATGGAGCGTGCGGGGCGAACCGGCCGCCTGCCGCTCATCTGGACCCAGATCGGCGTCCACTCCGACGAGGCCCGCGACCTCGCCGAGGCGGGCGGGCTACCCTACGTCGCCGACCGCTGCCTGATGGTGGACCACGCCGCGCTGGTCTGACCTCGCGACCGGCAGGGCATCCGGAATGGATCGTGGGTACTCAGACCCTCGTCCTGAATGAGCGGAAAGGGCACGCAGGCGTCCCTCTCGCCCGGAATACAGGGCGCTAAGTTAGCCCAAACTCATCCAGGCCGACTCGATGCCCGACCGCCGTCAGTTCCTCACGTCTCTTGGAGGCGCCGCTATCGGCTCCGCACTCGCGTTCCGCCCAGCGCCGTCGGGCTCTGGGAAGCCGCGCACGGACCCGCCGAACGTGTTCTTCCTGTCGATCGACGACATCAACGACTGGATCGGGGTGTACGGGGGCCACCCGCAGGCGTACACCCCCAACCTCGACGCGCTTGCGCAGCGGTCGACGATGTTCACGAAGGCGTACTGCTCGGTCCCGCTGTGCCACCCGTCCCGGATCGCGACGATGACGGGCATCCGGCCGCACAATTCGGGGGTCTACGTGGCCCAGGTCGGGTGGCAGGAGCAGATCCCTGGCGCGGTGCACCTCGCCGACCACTTCCGGCAGCACGGCTACGAGACGCTGGCCGGGGGCAAGGTGTACCACCACACCGACCGGTTCGGCCCGCCGGGAGAGACGTGGCTCTGGGACCAGCAGCTGTTCCCGCCCCGCCTGGAGCACAACCCCAACATCGACGGCTCGCTCAACGGCATCCCGGCGGTCCGCGGCTTCGACTGGGGCACGCCCCAGGTGCCGATCGAAGAGTACGGGGACGAGAAAGTCGTTGCGTGGTGCCTGGATCGGCTCAACGAGCCCCGCACCAAGCCGTTCTTCTTTGCGGCCGGCATCTTCAAGCCTCACCTGCCGTGGTACGCCCCCCAGGAGTTCTTCGACCGCTTCCCGGTCGAGGACGTCATCCTGCCCACGATCATCGAGGACGACCTGGTCGACGTGCCCCGCATCGGGCGCAACTTCGTCGACCGGTACACGCGGACGGAGCACATCGCCGAGCACGGGATCTGGGACGACGCCGTGGCCGCCTACCTCGCCACGATCTCCTACGCCGACGATCTGGTCGGCCGCCTGCTCGCGGGGCTGGCGGCGAGCCCCTATGCCGACAACACCATCGTGGTCGTGTGGAGCGACCACGGGTTCCACCTCGGTGAGAAGCTGCACTGGGAAAAGAACGCGCTCTGGGAGGAGGCGACCCGGATCCCCCTGTTCATCCAGGTCCCGCCCTCGTTGGGCGGCAGCGGAATCGCGCCCGGTCGGGGCCAGGCGTCCGGGCGGACGGTCGAACTGGTGGACCTCTTCCCCACCCTGACCGATCTCTGCGGGCTCCCGACGCCAGAGCAGTGCGACGGCCGCTCGCTCGCGCCGCTCCTGGCCAACCCCGAGGCGGAGTGGGACCGCCCGGCGGTGTCGACCTGGATGTACAAGAACCACTCGCTCCGGACCGAGCGCTACCGCTTCATTCAGTACCGCGACGGGACCGAGGAGCTCTACGACCACGAGGTGGACCCGCTGGAGTGGACCAACGTGGCGGGCGACCCGGCCTACGCAGCCGTCCGTGACGCGCTCGTGGCGCGGCTCCCCCAGACCAACCGGCCCGTCGACATCGACCCGGACCTGGACCCCGAGACCGGCGAGAACCTGAGCCTGAAGAGCTACCCCAACCCGTCCGCAGGTCCTGTCAACATCGAGTTCGTACTCCGCGAGCCGACCGAGGTCTCGGTGACCATCTTCTCGATGCTCGGCCGCGAGGTCCGCCAGCTCGCCGACGGCCGCTCCTTCGCCCCCGGCGTCCGCTCGATCCCCTGGGACGGCACCGACGACACAGGCGCCCGCCTGCCAGGGGGGATGTACCTCTGCGTCGTCCGGACGCTCGAGACCCACGAGACCCGGCGCATCGTTCTGCTGCCCTAGGCCCGCCTTAGCCCAGCCCGGCCTGGGCGACGAATCGGTCCACCTCGGCCTGAAGGCGGTCGCGGAGCGCACCCAGCCGGGGGTCGTCCCGCGACCCGCTCTCGGCCAGCACGGCCTCGAAGAACCAGCGCTGGTCGGCCGCGCCTGCCGACAGGCCTCGGCGGCCCGGGGCGGACGTGAAGATGTCGATCCCGCACGCCAGGCTCGACGCCATCGAGTAGGCGTTGTGGAGCTTGTCGGCCAGCGACACCGCGACGGCCTCGGTGGGGCCGGCGGCGAGGGACGCCAGGTAGGCCTCCTTGCGAACGCGCCACGGCAACCACCCCCCGTCCGCGTCCACCTTCGGCTCGCTGACGGCCTCGACGATGCGGACGACAGACTCTCCGACCATCGCCTGGAGGGTCTCCCGATCGAGCGTCTCGCCCCGGCCGTTGGGGTCTTCCAGCGCGTCGTGGAGGAATGCGGCGGCGACCGCCTCATCGTTCCACCCGGTCCGTTGCACGGTCATGGCGACGGCGGTGACGTGGGCCATGGCCGGCACGCGAGCAGGCCGCCCGTCGGCGTCGAGGACGCAGGGGTCGGTCCATCGGCCTTTTCGGTAGGTGCCATCGTGCCACTCAGCGGCGATCTCGATGGCGCGTTCGACCAGCGGGGAGAACGGGGCGATGGGGTCGGTCACGTGTGGACGACGTGGTGGAGAGTGGCGTCCAGCGGCACGGCATCCGCCAGTTCCGTCAGGGCGTGGGCGCCGTGTCGGGCGACCACCCCGAGCGGACCGAGCGAGCGCTCCTGAAGCGCGCCCTCCGGCCAGAGCGCCGCCTGCGCCCGCGCGAGCCGCGCCCGCACGTCGTCGTGGTGCCGCTTCTCGACGCGGACTGTCTTGGTCGCCAGCGAGGCCAGCGCTTTCTCGACCTTCCGCCGCGCTGCAGCGACGGCGGAGGTCATCGACCCATCGACCTCTTCCACAACAGGTTCGAGCGCGTCCACGGCGGCGAGCGCCGCGGAGGTGGCTGCTGCGAATGTCGCGTCGAGGTCGAGGTCCGTGGCGTCGAGGGCGAGGCGACGCCAGAGGGCGTGCAGTCGCTGCTGGGCGTCGACGGCGCCCGCGCCGAGGTCAGGCACGGAGAGGCCATAGCGGTCCAGTACTTTCGCGACACCGGGCTCGACGAGCGTCAGGCTCAGCCGAGGCTCGATCACCGGCATCGGCACCCCGAAGGCCTCGTAGACCGGACCGAGTTGCGCGAAGTAGGCCGCCTCGCCGGGCCCCGCGACGTAGGCGGCCGTCGGCAGCAGCGTGTCCTGCAGGAGCGGCCGGAGGACCACGTTCGGGCTGATCGAGGCCGGGTCGGCGTCGATGCGGGCGAGCAGGTCCTCGGCCGAGAGTTCCTCCTCCAGTCCGCGCCGGACGAAGCCGCCTCCCTCGACCGGGTCGAGAGGCGTCCGCGCATCGTCGCTCATCACAAAGAGGTTGACGGGCGTCGGGGTGACCTGGATGTGGAAGCCTGCCGCAGCGAGGGCCTCCGAGCGTTCGGCGAGGCGGGCGAGGGTGTCAGGCCACGCCGTCGCCTCGCGGACGAAGAGCGGCGCCGCGAGTCGTTTGAGGCGGGCGTCGTCGGCCGACATCAGGACGATGTCGGGGACGAGGGCGCGGAAGAGGGCGGCAAACGCGTCCCGCATCGTCCGGCCGGGGACGTACGCGTCCTGCGCGAGGCGGAGTGCCTCCTCCCGTTGCGGGCCAGCAGGAAGCGCGTCGGCCAACTGGCGGATCGCAGCGTCCGTGGCGGCCTCCTCCAACACCATTCGGCCGACGGGACCACGGTCGGCTTCCGGTGGTCGGCCGTCGTCGTAGGCGACATGGCGTACCGCCTCTCCCACCGCGAATGTGGCCCGCTGGATCTCCGCGAAGTCGTGGTCCTCGTCGGCCAGCCAGAACACCGGGACGGCGGGGCGGCCGGTCTCCTCCGTCAGCCGAGCGGCGAGGCGGACCGCGCTGCGCGCCTTCCAGATCGTGTAGAGCGGCCCCGCGAACAGCCCCAGCTGCTGTCCCGTGACGACCGCCACGGCGTCGGGCTGGCGGAGGGTCTCCACGAGATCCAGCACCGCGTCGGTGGCTCCCCAGGCGCGGTTCTGCTCCGCGAGCACGTCGGCGACAGCGTCGCGAGCGCCGCGGGCCGTCGCCGCCTCGGCAGCGACGCGGGCCGCCTCGGCGCGGTGGGCCGGGTCGTGCGGGGACCAGCGGTAGAACGCGAGCGCGGCCGGGTCACCCGACAGCGTGGCCCGGTGCAGCGCCGACGCCCCGAGGGCCTCCGGCGGGAGCGACGTGATGCGGGACGGGACGAGGGCGGGAGGCGTCTCCCCCACCGCTCCGGGCGCATCCGCCATCACTCAGTTCCCCTCCCGCATCCGCGCGATCTCGTCGCGGAGCCGGGCGGCAGCCTCGTAGTCCTCCTCGGCGATGGCCTTCTCGAGTTGGCTCTCCATCCGGTCGAGGCGGGACATGGCCGACGACGCGGCGGCCTCGAACGGCTCCGCCTCGGCGTCCGACTCGACCGGCTCGCCCTCGTCGTCGGCCGGGATGCCGGCCTCGTCGAGCACGCCCGAGGCGACGAACAGGTCGGCGTCGGTGCGGACGGCCAGCGCCACGGCGTCCGACGGCCGGGCGTCCAGCGTCGCCTCCTCGCCGTCGTAGACGTAGCGGATCTTGGCGAAGAAGGTGCCTTCCCGGAGGTCGTCGATGACCACGTCGGTCACGTCCGCGCCGAGGGTCTCGAAGAGCGACCGCAGCAGATCGTGCGTCATGGGCCGCGGCGGCTGGATCTTCTCCAGCTCCAGCGCGATGGCCTGCGCCTCGAAGGCGCCGATGATGATCGGGAGGCGGCGGTTGCCGCCGATCTCGCCGAGCACGAGCGCGTAGGCTCCCCCGGACGAGGGGCTCGTGGAGAGCCCGATGATGTCGACCTGGATGTAGTCCATGGAGGGGAAGTGACGGTCCGAGTGGGGCGTGAAAGGTACAGTCAGCGGGAAACGTTCCGGCCGACTCCTGAGCATCGGCGGGAGCGGGAGCGGATCAGATGAGGCGGACGAGAGCGACCGACTTCTTTCCCTTCCGCAACACCATCACGGCGCCATCCACCGCGTCGGCGCGGGTCACGGTGCGATCGATGTCCTCGACGCGGTCGTCGCCCACGCGGACCCCGCCGCCCTGGATGGTGCGCCGGGCCTCGCCCTTGGACGCCGTCAGTCCGGCCTCCACCAGTAGGTCGATCACCGCGACGCCGTCGCCGTCGAAGCGGTCGGCCGGAAGCTCGATGGAGGGCGCCTCCTCGAAGACCTCCGCGAGGGCCTTGGCGTCGAGGGCATCAAGGTCGCCGCCGAAGAGCGCGCGCCCGGCCCGCTCGGCCGCCTCGGTGGCCTCCTCGCCGTGGACGAGCGTCGTCACGGCGCGGGCCAGCGCGCGCTGGGCGCCGCGCCGTCCGGGGTTGGCCTCCATCTCGGCCTCCAGCGCCTCGATCTCGTCGCGCTCCAGCCAGGTGAAGTACTTCAGGTAGCTGATCACGTCCCGGTCGTCGGCGTTGAACCAGAACTGGTAGAACCGGTAGGGCGACGTGCGCTCGGCGTCGAGCCAGATCGTGCCCGCCTCCGTCTTCCCGAACTTGGTGCCGGACGCGTTGGTCACGAGCGGCATCACGAAGCCATGCGCCTTCCCCCCTGCCGCGCGGCGGATGAGTTCGGTGCCCGCCGTGATGTTGCCCCACTGGTCGCTGCCGCCCAGCTGGATGGTCGCGCCCTGCTCCTCGTACAGTTTCAGGAAGTCGTACGCCTGGAGCAGCATGTAGCTGAACTCGGTGAACGACAGCCCGCTCTCGACGCGGCTCTTGACGGACTCCTTGGCCGTCATGTAGCCGATGGTGAAGTGCTTGCCCACGTCGCGGAGGAAGTCGGTCAGCGGGATGGTCGTCAGCCAGTCGGCGTTGTTGGCCATCTGCGCGGCGTGCTCTCCCTCGAAGTCGAGGAAGCGCTCCAGCTGCTTGCGGATGCCGGCCACGTTGGCGTCGACCTGCTCACGGGTCTGGAGCGTCCGCTCGTCCTTCTTGCCGGACGGATCCCCGATCAGGCCGGTCCCCCCGCCGACGAGCGCGACGGGCGTGTGGCCGTGCCGCTGGAGCCGCGCGAGCCCCATCACCGGCACCAGCGAGCCGACGTGGAGGCTGTCGGCCGTCGGGTCGAAGCCGCAATACGCGATGCGCGATCCTTCGGCGAGGTGGTCGTCGAGGTCGGGCGTCTGGTCGTAGAGGACGCCGCGCCACTTCAGGTCGTCGAGGAGAGTCATGGGAGGATGGGTGAGAGGACTCGGGTGAAGGGCCGGATGCCTCCAGCACGCCTGCGCGTGCGTCTTCGGGGATCGGAGGGTACCGCGGTCGGGCCGGGGCGGACCGCTCACCGGACCACCCTTCACCCTTTACTCTTCACGCAGCACGTGGGACAGAGCCTCCCGGATGGCCTGGTTCTCCGAGGGCGCGCCGATGGAGATGCGGAGCCAGCCGGGTTGCCCGTCCTGGCCTGCGAGCGCCGGGTAGCCGGTCACGTCGCGGACGAGCACCCCGCGTTCGGCGAGGCGGGCCTGGAGGTCCTTCGGGTCGAGCGGCGAGCGCAACAGGAAGAAGTTGGCGGCGCCGGGGAGCACCTCGACGCCGGGCAGCGTCTCGCAGAACGCCTCCATCGCCTCGCGCTCGGCCATCAACTCCGCCACGCGCTGGTCGACGAGGTCGCGGCGGTCGAGGATCGCCAGCCCGATCTCCTCGCCCAGTCGGCCGACGAGAAACGGCAAGCGCGACTTTTCGATCTCCTGGATCAGGTCGGGGTGCCCCATCAGCACGCCGAGGCGGACGCCCGCGAGGCCGAACGCCTTCGAGAACGTCCGCATCACGAGGACGTTGTCGTGCGCCTTGAGCAGGTCGGTCGCCGTCGGGCCGTCGAGGAACTCGTGGTATGCCTCGTCGATCACGAGCACGCCGGGGACGCCCTCGGCGAGGCGTTCGAGGTCGGCGTGCGCGATCGTCTGGCCGGTCGGGTTGTTGGGCGTCGTGACGATGGTGAGCGGGGCGCCGGAGCGGCGGGCGGCGCTCAGGATCTCGTCGGCGTCGTGCGTGAGGTCCTTCTTGGCGGGCACGTCCACCACGTCCGCGCCGTGCATCCGGGCGACGCTGGCGTAGAGCGCGAACATCGGACTCGGCAGGACGACGGGGGTCTCGGCGCCGAGGAAGCACAGCCCGAGCGTGTGCGACAGTTCATTCGACCCGCGGCCGACGATGACGGACCCGGCAGGGAGGCCTTCGCGCGCTTCGATGGCAGCGACGAGCCGGTGCGGACGGTCGTCGGGGTACCGGTTCCAGGGCGTCTCGGCGAACGCGTCGAGGGCAGCACGCTTGATCTCCGCGGGGAGGTCGTACGGGCTCTCGTTCTGGTCCACCTTCGCGTCGGCCGCCAGCGTGGTGGGCACGCGGTAGGCGCGCTCGGCGCGGATCTCGGGACGGACGAGGTGGATGGGGGGCATCAGGGTGATGGGGAAAGGGGGATGAGTGAAGGGCAGAAGGAAGGGCGCGCCGGATGGGCCCTACGGCTTCTCACCCTCCACGCCTCACTCGTACCGCGAGCGCGTGGGCGTCCAGCCCTTCGGCCTCGGCGAAGCGGGCGATGGCCTCGCCGGACTGGCCGAGGCGGGCAGCGGAGTAGCGAATCACCGACTGGCGGCGAAGGAACACCCCCACGCCCAGCGCGGACGCGAAGCGCGCCGTCCCGCCAGTCGGGAGGACGTGGTTCGGACCGGCGAAGTAGTCGCCGACCGGCTCAGGGGTCTGGTGGCCGAGGAAGACGGCGCCCGCGTGACGGATCTGCGCCCAGAGCGGGTCGGCGACGTCCGAGAGGATGACGAGGTGCTCAGGGGCCAACTCGTCGACGCAGGCGAGGGCGTCCTCCATTGTGTCGGTGACGATGGCCGCGCCATAGGCAGGGAGCGAGGCGCGGAGCACGTCGGCGCGGGGCAGCGTCGCGACGAGGCGGTCGACCTCGGCCTGGACCGCCTCGGCGAGGGCGCGATCGGGGGTGACGAGGACGGCGCTCGCGCGCTCGTCGTGCTCGGCCTGGGCGAGGAGGTCGGCCGCGGCGAACGTCGGATCGGCCGACGCGTCGGCCAGCACCACCACCTCGCTCGGCCCGGCGACGGAGTCGATGCCCACCTGCCCGACGACCAGCTTTTTGGCGGTCGCGACGTAGGCGTTGCCCGGGCCGACCACCACGTCCACGCGCGGGACGGACTCGGTGCCGAACGCGAGCGCTCCGATGGCCTGGGCGCCGCCGACGGCGTAGACGTTCTCCATCCCGAGCAACCGGGCCGTCGCCAGGATCAGCGGGTGCGGGAGGCCGTCGGGACCGGGGGGCGAGCAGACGTGGATCTCATCCACACCTGCCACCAGCGCGGGGACAGCGTTCATGATGACGCTCGACGGCAGTGGCGCCGTCCCGGCGGGGACGTACAGTCCGGCGCGCTCGACGGGCGAGATCCGCTGGCCGTACGTCACGTCGTCCCCGTCGTCGTGCGACCACGACGCAGGCATCTCGGCCTGGTGGAAGCGGCGCACGTTGGCGGCAGCCTGCTCCAGCGTGCGCCGCAGGTCCGGGTCGAGCGCCTCCAGCGCCGTGTCGAGACGGGCAGCGGGGACCTTCAGCGCGTCGGGGCGGACGCCGTCGAACCGCTCGGTCAGGTCCAGCAGCGCGGCGTCTCCCCGCTGGCGGACGTCATCCAGGATGGTGCGGACAGAGGTCTCGATCGCGTCGTCGAACACGGCGCGGCGGTCGAGCACGGCACCGAGGCGGGCGTGGCGCTCGGCGTACGGGACGAGGGGCAGCAGCGGCATGCGGCAACCTACCCCGCCCCCCCGACCGCGATCCGCGGTTCACTTCTCATTCTTGGGCGTGAGGCGAAGCCGTACGCCTCGGCACCGAGGCGGACCGAGTCACCCGCGCGCTCCCTATCCGCTACCGCAGGGCCAGCCGGGGGAGCACCTCCAGCGCAGGCGGACGCAACGCCTCTGATTCGACGGGCAGCCGGAGTGCGTCGGCCCACTGGGGGCGGGCGGCGAGCCGGACCGTCAGGGCACGCGCCTCGTCGATGCGACCCTGCGCCAGACGGACGATCCCGAGCAGGTAGAGCGCCGGGGCGAAGCGGGCGTCGTGGTCGAGGACCGTCGACAGCGCGTCCTCGGCGTCTGCGTAGCGGCCCATGCCGATGAGCGCCTGTGCCTGCCCGAAGGCGGCGAGGCGGCGGTACGGACCCGAGGACGCTGTTTCGGCGAACAGGTCGGCCGCGGCCCCGAGGTCGCCCCGGCTCATCAGGTGGTGGGCCAGCGAGTACCCCGCCGGGACGTAGCCCGCCCGGCGCGATGCGTCGAGGGCGCCCGCCGCGAGCCGGTCCTCCCCCACTTCCTCCAGCATCATCCCGGCCGTGTACTGCAGCACCGCGTCGTCCGGGGCCTGGTCGAGCGCCTCCCGGAGCAACGCTACGTGCGGACGCTGGTCCCACCCCGACCGCCGCAGCGGAAGCTGGATGGCTCCCACCGCCGCGTGGGCCCGCGCGGCCGGGTGCGTCCGCGCCGCCTCCGCCAGGGCCCGGGACAGGCGGACCGGCCGCTCGGCGGCTTGGTACTGGCGCACCGCGGGAATCGGGTTCGAGGCCAGCGAGATCGGCTCGCCGAGGAGGTCCTGCACGCCGCCCGTCTGGCGCCCCGACACCACGACGCCGAGCACGCGGCCGAATTCGTCCAGGAGCGGCCCACCGCTGTCGCCCGGCTGCACGGCGTTGGCCGCCATCCGCACGCGCTGGTCGTCGAGGACGAGGTCCGAGAACCGGACCGCGACCGTCCGCTGCCGAACGCGGGCTGGCCAGCCTGTCGTGAACGCAACCCGTCCCTCGGCCTCCTCAGGCGCGATCACCAGCGGACGAAGTCCCTCGCGACGGAGCACGTCCGCGGGCAGGTGAAGCACGGCCACGTCGCGGGCGGGGTCCAGCGCCCACGCCTGCCCCAGCGTGATCTCGCGTCCGCTCGGCAGTTGCACCCGCACCCTCCGCGCGCCCACCACCACGTGGTAGGCCGTCACGAGAGCGTCGTCGCCGACCACGAACGCCGAGCCGATGCTCTCGAACGTGAGCCCGCCCACCTCGACCTCGGCCGTGATCGCGACCACCGACCGCTCGGCCCCGTCGATGGGCGTCGACTCCGCGTAGGTCTGAATGGGGTGGGGCCGGGTGCCGAAGGACCACGTCCGTCCGCCCAGCGGGACCTCCAGGTAGAGCCGCGGCACCGCCTCCACCTCCGCGCCGACCACGCGCACGATCACCCGGCGCTGCATCTCCACCACGTCCCCGGTGGTCTTGGCCATCGGCTCGCCCTCTCGGACGAGGGCGAATTCATCCCCGAGTTGCGCGCCGACATCCCACAGGCGGAACGCCGTCTCCAGCGCACCGCGGGCTCGCTCGCTGGTCGGGACGGCCAGCACTTCCAGGTTGATCTGGAGCAGCCCGCCGACCTCGACCGCCTCTCGGTCGACTCCGCTGAAGAGGTGGACCTGGAGCGGATCGCTCGACGCCGCGGCCAGCGGGGCGACGAGGAGAAGCGCGAGAACGGCAGCGGCGAAGCGAGGCATAGGACCCGAGGCATGTCTCCCGGAGGAGCCCGGATCCACCCGCTCAGAGGCGAGTCTCGGCGACGATGCCGCGGACCCAGGTAGCGAGTCGGTCCCGGACGTTTCGTCCCACTTCCAGCACGTCGGCGTGGTCGAGGGGCGTGTCCTGCAGGCCGGCCGCGGGGTTGGTGATGGTCGAGATCCCGAGGACGGGCAGGCCGAGGGCGGCGGCTTGCAGGGCTTCGGGCACAGTACTCATGCCGACGGCGTCAGCCCCGGCACGGGCGAAAAAGCGGATTTCAGCGGGGGTTTCGTAGGAGGGACCGGAGGTCCACACATACACCCCCTCACGGTACGGAATTTTCTGTGTTATCGCAATGTTACGGGCCTGCAGCCGCCACGTTTCGTCGTACGGGTCGGACATGTCGGGGAACCGAACTTCCCCCTCCCCGACCGCCCCGACGAGCGGGTTCAGGAACGACAGGTTGATGTGGTCGGTGATCAGCATCAGCGTGCCCGGCCCGAACGCCGGGTTGATGCCGCCCGCCGCGTTGGTCAGCACGATGCCCTGCACGCCCAGCGCGTGAGCCAGGCGGACCGGGAAGCCGACCGACCGCAGCGGGTGCCCCTCGTAGGCGTGGACGCGCCCCTGAATCACCATCACCGGCCTCCCCTCCAGTGTTCCGAAGACGAGCCGCCCCGCATGGCCCTCGACCGTCGACGCCGGGTAGTGAGGCACGTCGGCAGTCGACATCACGACGGCGTCTTCGATGTCATCGGCGAGGGCGCCGAGACCGGAGCCGAGCACGAGCGCGAGGTCCGGCTGGAGGTCGGTCTGCGCGCGAATGGCGGCGACCGCCTCGGCGGTCTGCTGGGCGTCGAGAGCGGGGTCGGTCATGGGAGTTCGGAGTTCGGAGTTCGGAGTTCGGAGAAGATCAGCAACCCGGCGGGGCCGCCGGGTGAGTTCAGACGGAACATTCCCGGCGCCAGGCCTGCATCAGCGGGTCTTGCGCGCTGTCCACACGACCCAGGCGACGACGGCGACGGCGGCGAGTTGTCGGACCGGCACGAACACGACGGCCAGTACAGGAGCAGTCGGCCGAGCACCGGAGCGGAGCGCAGCGACGTAGAGAGCGAGGCCCAGCCCGAGGGTCAGCAGGGCTCCCAGGAGCGCGGCCCAGGTCGCGAGCCGGTGGTCGCGAGCCAGGCGCAGCGTCCACAGGAGGCCCAGCGCTGGGAGCGCCGCCGCCATCGCCCCGTCGGCCACCATCCCGCCGTCGATGGCCGCCCCGACCCGCACCGCAGCCACGGCCGGAAACGCCGCGCCGACGGCCAGCACCAGCCCGGCGGCCGCGACCACGCCGAGGCGGAGGGCGTGCGGCGTCACGACAGGCCCCACTCGTCCGACGCCTCCCCCGCTGCGGCCGCCTCGACGGCCGCCCGGGCCGTGTCGAAGCCGAACCCGCGGCGCACCAGGAAGTCGAGGGTCTTCTTCTGCCGCTTGCGCGGGTCCGCCTCCGACGCGAGCGAGCGCCACTTCTTGGCCGCCTGCGCGCGCGCCTCCTCGCCCAGGTCCTCCGCCTCGGTCAGTTCGTCGAGCGCCGCATCGATCACGGACCGCCCGACGCCCTTCCGCATCAAGTCCTGTCGCAGCCGGGCCGGGCCGTAGCCCCGCCCGTTGAATCGGTCGCGGACGAAGGCCTTCGCGTAGGCCTCGTCGTCCACCAGCCCGATGCGTTCCACGGCCGCGACGGTGTCCTCGACGACGGCCTCGGTGAAGCCTTTCCGGAGCAGGGACTGCCGGACCTCATCGGTGGTTCGGGCCCGCTGCGAGAGCCCGGCCAGCGCGGACGCCTTGGCGGCGAACACCTCCTGGCGCACCAGCAGGTCGCGCTGCTGCTGGGCCGTCAACACGACGCCCTTTCGCAGCCCGGCCTCGATCACGAGGTCCACCGCGAGGCCGAACGCGAAGGCATCGTCGATGTAGATGCTCGCCCGGTCGAGGTCCTTTTTTTGCTGGGCGACGCGCGTGATGGTCCCGTCGGCGAGATCGAGATCGGCGGGGTCGGGGCGCTCGCGGCGCTGGGAGTTGAAGGCCATCGGGTCGGCGAGATCGGCGGGCCCCCAGATTACGCGGTCCGCACGACGGCGGTGTGGCACTCTGGCACCCGTCCTCACCCTGGCCGCTCTACCACCGCGCCGAGAGGCTCAGGATGGGCCAGCCGGGTAGGCCGCGCGGGTCAGCGGCGAGCGGCAGGCCTGCATCCCCGACGCCTGCGGACGCCGACGGCGTCGAGGGCCGAGCCGTCGCCTGGGCCAGGGCCGTCCACCGGAGGCCCAGAAGGGTCGCATGGGCGCCGAGCGCACCGCTCGCGCGGACCTGCGGCACGTCGCGCCCGCCGTTCTCTCGGGGCAGCCCCGACTCCACGTCGAGACGGAGGGCGGCCGTCCACGGGCCACGGTTGCGCTGGGCGAGGAGCCCAAGCGTGACCGGACGGTCGTACGTGGACGCCCGCCACGCCCCGCCGGTCTCGGGCCGGACCTCGGTCCGCGAGAGCGCGCCGCTGAAGCCGAGCGTCCACTCGCCGCGGTTCAGGCGAGCCGCCAGTTCCACGCCCGCCCCGCGGCCGTCGTGGGGCGGATGTGTGGCGAGGAGGTCGGCGGGGTCCACACCCGCCTCGCGGTCGGCTCCGAGGATCGGCTCCAGCAGGCCCGTCGACCGACGACCGTACAGGTCCAGGCTGAAGGCGAGCGGGTCCGACGGCGCCCACTCCGCGCCCGCTCCGAGTTGCCACGCGCGGGCGAGCGGGACCTGCCGGTCGGTGAGCAGCCACCGCGACGCCGCGAGTGCGTAGCGCCCCTCGGTGCGATCGCGGACACGCTGAACGGCCTGCGTCTGCCGGCTCACCCCGCCTCGAACGACCAGCCGGTCGGCGTCGGGAGACCACCGCGCGAAGAGACGCGGGCTGAGGTCGAGCCCCAGCACACGACCGTCGTCCACGCGGGCTTCGGCGCGGAGGCCCGGCTGGAGTTGCCAGCCCTCGCCCGGGCGCCATGTGTCCATCAGATACAAAGCCGCCTCGGCCACGCGCTGCTGTCCCGCCTCCTCTCGCATCCCATCGGCCAGCGTCCCGGTCACCTCGCGGTGCGCGACCTGCACCCCGGCGCGCACCTGATGGGCGAGCGACACGAACCGGTCGATATCCAGCGTGACCCCGTGTTCCACCAGGACCTGCTCCGTCTGCGCCAGCCCGCGCTGAAACGCGCGGTCCTCCGACGACGTGTGGCCAGTCCGGTACGCCAGCGCCGTCAGCAGGGTCGTTTGCCCCTGGAGCCCCTGGTACCGTGCCGACGCGGTGTGCGTCCGCCAGCCGTAGTCCAGCCGCCCCCGCTGGCCGGGCAGGTCGACGCGGACGCGGTCGGTCCCGAGGGTTGCGGACAGGTCGATGTGCGCCGTTGGCGCGACGGCTGCGCTCAGCTTGACCGTCGCGTCTCCGAACGCGACGCTCGGGTCCGCTCCCCCCCGCTGGAAGGGGCGCCCCCCGGTGGGATCGAGGACCCACGCGCCGCCTTCGGCCCGGAGGCCGGGCGCGAGGAGCGAACCGAGCACGGAGCGCCGCAGGCCGAGGTGTACGCCAACCCGGTCGCCCAGCGGCACGTCGGCCACGGCACGAGCGGCGACGGCGCCGAGGCCGAGCGTGCGGAGCGTGTCGCCCGCGAGTGCGCTCGTGGTCTCCACGTCGAGCACCGCCGCGAGGCCGCCGCCCAGCGGCGCGGGCAGCGAGCCCCGGTGGAAGCGGACCCTGGAGAGCGCCTCGGGCTGAAACGCCGAGAACAGCCCGAAGGCGTGCCAGGGCTCATACAGCGGCACCCCGTCGCGGATCGTCAACGTCTGGGCCGGGTCGGCGCCACGGACGACGAGCGCGCCCGACGCCCCGCCGGTCCGCGTCAGGCCGGGCAGCCACGAGAGCGTCGCCGCGAGGTCGGCCTCGCCCAGGGCGTAGGGGATGGCCGCCGCCTGCTGAGTCGTCTCACGAGGCGTCAGTTCCGTCATGCCCGGCGTCGGCCCCGGCGGGTCGGGACCGGCGACGACCGGCGTGTCGGGCGTCTCGATGACCTCCGCCTGCAGACGGATGGTCGGCGGCAGGCGCGGCGAGTCGGGGAAGACATCCAGTTCCAGCCGCACCGGCCGGTACCCGACGTGCGACACGCGGACGACGTAGCGCCCGGTCGGCAGGTCGGGCACGGCGAAGGCGCCGTCGTAGGTCACCACGTCGCCCAGGCCGATGTCGACCAGCCAGACGTGGGCGCCCATCAGCGGGACGTTGGTTTCGGCGTCCACCACGCGACCGTCGAGCGTGCCCGTGTAGGCCTCACGGGTCGTCTCGATGTCGGGCCGGAGGTTGAGCGGCTCCTTGATCAGGACGTACTGGCCCTCCCGGATGCGCTCGGCGCGGACGCCCGTTCCCCGGAGCAGGTACCGGAGCGCGCGGTCCGGGTCGTCGGAGGCGCGGTACCGGCCGCTCACGCGGACGTCCTCAACCAGGCGGAGCGCGAACACGAGTTCGAGGCCGGTCGCCTCGGCGAGTTCGTAGAGGGCCTCCGAGAGGGGCGCGCTCACCCAGACGAACTCGACCTCCGCCTGCGCCGCCGCCGGGCGTGCCGCGCCCAGGGCGAGCACGGCCAGCAGCAGGGCGATGGAGGGAGCGAGGCGCATCGGCGAAGGATAGAGACGCCCTCAACGGACGGCCCCCGCCCCTCCGCATCCGGGCCGGGTCAGGTCGCTACTCGACGATGCGGAACCCGGCGCCGTCCGCCTCGACGCGCGCCCCGAGGACGAGCGCCAGCTTGTCGAGCGCGTCCTCCAGGCCGTCGGCGCCGAACTCGCCGGAGACCGCCTCCCCCGCCAGGGCCGAGTCGACCGCCACGGACGTGTCGAAGGCGACGCCGAGGCGCCGAGCGATCTCGCCCGCGGTCAGCTCCTTGGAGAACACGGTGCCTGTCCAGGCGAGCGCAGCGAGATCGGCGGCCTCGGGCGCGGTCGGGGCGTCGAGCGCGAGCACGCGGCTCCGCTCGCCGGGCGCGAGGCGGACCGCCGCATCGGGCGTCGCGCGGGGCTGGAGGGTCACGACGCCGCTGACGAGCGTGACGTCGGTCTCCGCCTCGGTGGCCTCGACGGTGAACGTGGTCCCGAGCACCATCACCTCGGCATTGGGCGTCGTGACCTCGAACGGGTGGGCCTCGTCGCGAACGATGCGGAAGAGCGCCCGGCCGCCGAGCAGCCGGGCCGTGCGAGCGTCGTCCTCGGAGAGTTGGAGGCGAGCGCCCTCGGCGAGTTGGATCGTGGAGCCGTCGGCGAGGGTGACCGTCTGGTCCCCGGCCACGGTCTCCCAGCCCGCATCCCGCATCGCCATCCAGGTGAGGAGCGAGCCGAAGGCGACCACACTCAGCATCGCCGCCACGCGGACCACCCAGCGCGTCGGGCGGGCGGCGCGGAGCGCAGGCCGGTCGGCGGCCAGGCGCGAAGCGTGCGCGGGGCGCGCCGGGACGGCCTCGGGGGCGGACGGCATGGCGTCGGCCCAGGCGGCCTCGAAGGCGTCCCGGTCCGCACGGATGCGGCGGACGGCCGCCGCCAAGCCAGGGTGCGCGGCCAGCGCCGCGTCGATGGCCGGACGCGCAGCGTCGACCTGCGCCTGCTCGTCGTCGGTCAGGAGATCGTCGTCGGCGAGCGCGTAGAGCACCAGCAATGCCCGATCTGGAAGGTCACGCGCCAGCTCGGCGCGGACCCCCGCGCGCAGGCTCTGCCAGCGGGCGAACGCCTCGGCGAGGGCAGGCTGCTCACGCAGGGCCGTGTCGAGGGCGGCGCGCTCGTCCGGGGGGAGCGCGTCGAAGAAGGCGATGGCGTCGGAGTCACTCATGGTGGGAGGAGTCAGGCCGCAAGAGCGGCGAGGACGACGAGGACGAGGGTGGCGGCGGTACCGTCGGCGAGGAGGCCGCGGAGCTTCTCGAAGGCCCGCTTGACTTGCATCTTTACGGCCGCCTCCGTGGTGTCGAGCGTCTCGGCGATGTCGGAGTACGGGTAGCCGAGTTCGCGCATCTCCAGGATGGTCCGCGCGTGGTCGGTGAGGGCGGCGAGCGCCGCATCCAGGTCGAGCCGGAGCCCCACGTCCTCGGCGCCGACCGAGCCCGGCGTCGGGAGGTCGGGGTCGAAGAGCGCCTCGCGCGACGAGTAGCGCCCGCGGTAGAAGTCCTGGAGTTCGAACAGGGCGGCTTTCATGGCGAAGGCCTTGAACCGGTCGGTGCGCTGGAGGGCATCGAGGCCGCGGTGGACGCGGATGAGCGCGTTCTGCACGAGGTCGTCCACCTCGGGCGCGCCGCCGATGCGGCTGCGGAAGAAGGCTCGGATGGGGACCGTGACCGCCGCGAGCAATGCGTCGCGGGCGGCCGCGTCACCGGCCTGGGCACGGGAGACGGTGTCAGGGTCGAAGGGCATGGGCGAGGGGCTCCCCGAGGGGGCAGATCAAGAGCCGCCGCTCGGACCGGCGAGGTCACGCAGGGGGGCGGAGGCCGAAAGAAGAAACCCACCCACAGGATTCCGTGCTACCCGACGCAGCCCCTCCGCCCACACGCGGACTGCAGACCCCGGACGCCGATGGGGGTGTCCCCAGTGCGGCGTCCGTCCTGGTACTCAGGCTCGGCCAGAACCCTTGGGACTCCCCCACGCGCTGCTCCTGGCCAACGCCTCCCACGGGCGTCCCGAGGCGGCCGGGCGCGCCGGCCCGGTCCGCGACTCCGGTCTTCCGACCCTACTCCGCCGCCGTCTCCGCGCCGCCGCTCGCGCGCCAGCCTGCGTAGGCGCGGTCGTAGAGCACCTGCGCCGGGCCGAGGGTCGGGCTCTGCGGGAAGAGGGTCGTCAGCTGGTCGTACAGATCGAGCGCCGCCCGGTAGCGAGTCTGCTGGCGGTCCGGGATGCTGCCCGCCGCGTACGTCACCTGGGCGCGGACGGCGCCGAGGAGCGCGTCGTCGGCGTACTCGCTGGACGGGTACTCGTCGAGCACGTCACGAAAGGCGATCACGGCGGCCTCGTAGTACTCGCGGCGCTCGTACAGACGCCCGGCCTCGTACAGCTTGCGGGCCAGCTTCTCCCGGAGGGTTGCCGCCAGCGCCTCGGCGGCCGGCACGTTGGGGCTCGACGGGTACTGCTGGAGGTAGATCCGGATGTAGCTCAGCGCCTGCCGCGTGTCGGTCTGGTCGAGCTCGAAGCGCGGGCTCAGCTCCGCGTACGCCTGAATCCGCTCGAAGGCCGCCTGCTCGATGCGCGGGTCGGTCCGGTAGAACTCGATGAAGCGCGTGAACTCGCTGCCTGCGAGCAGGTGCTGACCGTCGGCGGCGTAGGCGCGCGCGAGCGCAAGCTGGGCGTCGTCGGCGAGTTCGGAGGTGCGGCCGAAGTCGAGAGCGGCGCGGAAGCGCTCGGCGGCGAGCCCGTGCTTGCCCTCGCTGACGGCCTCGACGCCGCTGTCATACGCCTCCTGGGCCGTTCCGAACGTCGTGGGGCCGGCACCACAGCCGGAGACAGCGACGACGACGAGGGCGAGGAGCCCGGAGCGGAAAGTCATGAACGGTCGGAGAGTGGCGAGGCGCGATGCGGGCACGAACGGGACCGAGGATGGCGTATTGCATCCCAATCTCGCGCCCCCTCCTCCCCCGGCGCCGACGAGAACCGGCGAAGACGGGGCTCGCAGCACGCGAGAACCGGTAAATGCGAACTGGCAGGCACGTCAGACTGCTCCACCGGTTGCCCGATGGCATCCGCCCCAAAGACCGCTCTGCCGGTGCCCACCGGCTGCGTTCCGCCCTCCTACTCCAACAGCACCGCCTGGCCGTCGCGGAAGCCGAGCACGTAGAGGGCCTCGTTGACCTGCCCGCCGCCGAAGCGGAAACGGTGGCCGATGCCGTCATACAGCGACGCGCTGCGGATGCCGTCGGCGAGGTCACCCTCGGCGGCGTCCATCGTCGAGAGGAGGAAGCGGGTAATGTCGTAGCCGATCAGGGCCAGCCGGTCCTGGCCGATACCGGAGAGCTCGCGGTAGCGACGGCCGAACGCGTCGGCGGCGCCCGGCGCGACGAAGAAGTCCTGCGTGAACACCGCGCCGAGGCGGCTCGCACGAGCGGTCGAGGTCGAGAGCCCCTCCCACTCGGTGTTGCCCAGCGGACGGGGCGCGCGGTTGAGCGCGTCGAGGGCACGGAGCGCGTCGGCGGCGTAGCGGGGCGCGTCGCGGCCCGTCACCGGCAGGTAGACCGCGTCGACGGCCTGCAACGCAGACGCGCCCGCCTCACGGTCGAGGTCCTCCCAGTCGGCGGCGCTGGCGAGCGCCGTCTGGAAGCCGACCGAGGCGCCGAGGCGGGCCGCCTCGGTGGCGAACGCCGCCGCCATGTCGGCCCCGAGGGTGCCGCGTTCCGACGCGACGCCGAGGCGGCTGGCCCCGAGGCGGCCGACCGCGTAGCGCGCCATCGCCCGGCCGCGCGCCGGGAAGGTCGGGTTGGCCTGGAACACGAAGCGGCGGCCCTGCCCGACCGCCTCGTCGGTGGCGAGCGGCGCGATCAGCACCACCCCGGCCGCCTCGGCGGCCTCCCCGGCAGGCGCGGCCTCGTCGCTGAACAGCGGCCCCACGACGGCGTCGGCGCCCTCGGCCACGACGCCCTCGACCGCTGCCCGCGCCCCGTCGCCCGTGCCCTGCGAGTCGCGGAAGATCATCCGCACCGGCCGCCCCTGCCCCGACGCGTTGCGCTCGTCGACGGCGATCCGGATGCCGTTGAAGAGGGCCTGCCCCAGGTAGCCGTCCGGTCCGGCGACCGGCAGCACGATGCCCAGGTCGAACGGCCGACCGCGCCCACTCGGACCGCCGTCGGTGGCGAGGCCGATTACCCGCCGCGCGTCCTCGGCGTAGCGGCTGTTCGGGTACTGGCTGACGAGGCGCGTCGCCGCAGCGATGGCACTCTCGAAGTCGCCGTCCGCGTAGGCGGCCTTAGCGGACATCAGCGTGGCCGCCGTCGTCCGCTCGTTGAAGCCGTACTCGTCGGCCGCGCGGTCGAAGAGGCGCTCGGCCTCGGCGTACTCCCCCTGGCGGAACGACGCGAGGCCGTTCTGGAAGGCGGCCTCCGCGGCCGGGATCATCTCCGCGGTCGCGGGCTGACCAGTCGCCGCGAGCGGGACGAGGCCGACGACGGCGAGGGCGAGAAACAGACGGAAGGAACGGACCACGGGACGGTGGGAGCGGACGAGAGAGAGTCGGCAAGATCCGACGGACGGGCGACACCGGCAAGGTCGCACTCTCCACGAGCGCGGCCCTCGCTCCGAATCCTTCAGCCGGCTGCGAGGCGGCGCCCGATCACGAGACCCAGCCCGACGAACAGGAGCCCGACGAGCACGCTCCCGGCTGCGTTGGCCACCGCCAGCCCTCGCCGCCCCGTCTCCCACAGCAGCACCGTATCGGCGCTGTAGGTCGAGAACGTCGTGAACGCACCCAGGAAGCCGACGACCCCGGCCAGTCGCGCGTCGTCGTGGCGGACCAGCGGCAGCACCAACCCGATCAGGAGGCAGCCGAGTGCGTTGGCGCCCCACGTCCCCCACGGAAGGCCCGGACCGCCCCACCGCAGCCCGGCTAGCGCGACGCCGTACCGCGCCACCGCACCGAGGGCACCGCCGAGGGCGACGAGGAGAATGGAGCGCATCGGGTCAGCAGTCAGCGATCAGACAAGGTGCGACATCGAGCCCTTGGCTGCGCGCCCCTCGCACATCGCAAGCCGCGAGGCCTCCTCACTCCCCGTTCTCCGCGAGGTAGGCGGCGCCGCGGCCCTTGATCTGCTCGTCCCAGACCTGCATCCACTCCTGGCCTTCGCTCGCGAGGCGGTCCCAGTCGAGGTCCATCGGGGTGAACGTGCCGTCGGCCATCCAGTCGGGAAGCTGGTCGGCCGGGATGTCGGTCCGCGCAGGGATGCGGTGGTACTCGGCGGCCTGAAGGAGCAGCGCCTCGGGCGTGGTGACGAACTCGATGAACTGGCGCGCGAGATCCGCCTGCGGCGCACCCGCCGGGATGCCGATGGCGTCGACCAGCACCGGGACGCCGGACGTCGGCGCGTGGAAGCCGAAGGGGTAAGTCTGGGCCTGGAGGTACGTGTCGGGCAGGTTCCAGAGCGTCAGGTCGGCCTCGCCGCGCGAGATGCGGAGGTAGAGCTGGTTGGGGTTGGCCGCGTAGCCCTTCGTGTTCACATCGAGCCGTGCGAGCCAGCGGTAGCCGTCCTCGACGGTCGGCTGGCGGAGGATGAGCGCGCCCCAGATGGTCCGCATCGTGCCCGACTCCAGCGGCGAGCGAATCAGGATGCGGTCGGCCCACTCGGGGTCGAGGAGGGCGTCCCAGTCGGCCGGTACGTCCGCCTCGGGGAGCGCGTCGGAGTTGTAGAGCAGCCCCTCGGGCGTCAGGTACGTGCCGAACCAGCGCCCCTGCGCGTCCTTCGCCGAGGCGGGCAGGGCGTCGGCCCAGGAGGGCGCGAACGGCTGGAGGAGGCTGTCGGCAGCGGCCTCCATGAACATGGTCTGCGGCGCCCCCCACCAGACCGACGCCTGCGGGTTGGCCCGCTCGCCACGGATCCGGTCGACGATCTCCTGGCTCCCCAGGTCGATCCACTGCACGTCGACGGTCGGGTTGGCGGCCTCGAAGGCCTCCTCGTAGGCGCGCAGCATCTCCTTGCCGTGGGGCGAGTAGACGAGCAGGGGCGTCCGGCCGTCGCCCGAGCAGGCAGAGAGCGTGAGAACGGCGGCGACGAGGAGGACGAGGCGGGACACGGCGAGGTCGGGAGGGGCCGCACCTATCGCCACCGCACAGGCGACGTTCCCCGAGGCGAAGGGCAGCCCCGCAGAGGCCTATCATTCGGCGTCGCCCTCCCCGCCCCGATGCTCCGCCTCGCCTCCGCCCTCCTGCTGACCCTGGCCGCCGGGTCGCTCGCCGCCCAGCCGGTCGCCTACGACGTCTCGTGGCCCCACGCCGCCGCCCACGAGACGCGCATCGTCGTCACCTTCCCCGGTCTCGGCGACGTGCCCGCCGAGGTGGTCATGAGTCGCACCTCGCCGGGGCGGTACGCGATGCACGAGTTCGCCAAGAACGTGTTCGACGTGTCGGCCATCGACGGCGCCGGGCGTTCGCTGGAGGTCACCCGCCCGACGCCCTACGCGTGGCGCGTCGCCGGGCACGACGGCACCGTGCGCTTCCGGTACACGCTCTACAGCAACCGCGCCGACGGCACGTACGCCGGGGTCGACTCGACGCACGCGCACTACAACATGCCCGCTGCCTTCGCGTGGGCCCGTGGCCTGGAGGACCGGCCCGTCCGCCTCACCGTCGACCCGATCCACGACTGGCGCGTCGCGACCCAGCTCCTCCCCACGGAGGACCCGCACACGTTCACCGCGCCCGACCTCGCGTACTTCATGGACTCGCCGCTGGAGTTGAGCGACCACCAGTTGCTCGCCTGGGAGCAGGGCGGGCAGACGTACCAGATCGCCCTCCACCACACCGGAACGGACGCCGAGGGCGTCGCCTACGCGGCTCTCGCCCGGCGCGTGATCGCAGAGCAGGCCGCCGTTTTCGGCGAGTATCCCACCTTCGACTTCGGCCGCTACCTGTTCCTGGCCGACTACCTCCCCTGGGTCGCGGGCGACGGCATGGAGCACCGCAACTCGACCATCCTGACGAGCACGCTCTCGCTGGCGGACGGCGGCGACCTCCGCGTCCTCGGCACGCTCGCCCACGAGCACTTCCACGCCTGGAACATGGAGCGGCTCCGAGACACCGCGCTGGAGCCGTTCGACTTCGAGGGCGCCAACCCGTCCGAGAACCTGTGGTTCGGGGAGGGCTTCACGAGCTACTACGACGGCCTCACCCGTGTCCGCGCCGGGGCGATGTCGCTGGACGCCTACGCCGCCGACCTGACCGGGACGCTCAACTACGTGCTCCTCTCCCCCGCCCGCGCCACCCGCGGCCCAGCCGACATGAGCGAGATGGCGACGTTCGTCGACGCCGCCGTCGCCATCGACGAGACGAACTACGCCAACACCTTCGTCTCGTACTACTCATGGGGCGAGGTGCTCGGGTTGGGACTGGACCTGCTGCTCCGCCAGCGCTACGCCGTCACCCTGGACGACTACATGCGGGCCATGTGGGAGCAGTTCGGCCGTCACCAGAACGCGACCACGCCCGCCCGGACGTACACCCGTTCGGACCTGGAGGCGGTTCTCGGCGAGGTGAGCGGGGACGCGGCCTTCGCCGCCGCGTTCTTCGACCGCTACGTCGACCACGGCGACGTGCTCGACTACGCCGCCCTCGTCGCGCCCGCGGGCCTCATGCTCCGCCCGGCCGCCTCCGAGGCTGCCTTCCTCGGCCGCCTCGGTCTCGACGCGGACGGCGACGGCCTCCGAGTGATCGCGCCCGTGCCGCCCGGCACCCCGGCCTATGCCGCGGGCATCGCTTCCGGCGACCGGCTGCTCGCCATGAACGGCCGCCCGCTCGGCTCGCCCGGCGCGCTCGCCGAGGCACTCGCAGCCGCGCGTCCGGGCGACATGGCGACGGTGACGTTCGAGCAGCGTGGCGCCGTCAAGTCGGCCCGGGTCGCGCTCGCTGCGGACCCGACTCTGGAGCTGGTCCCCTTCGAGGCCGTCGGACAGCCTGTGACAGAGGACATCCGGGCGTTCCGGGAGGCGTGGCTCGGCTCCAAGGCCGACTGACGGTCAGGCCTGTCCGTGGGGGACGGCGTGGGGGCGCTGGCGCTCGGCGTGCGCGGCGCGCAGGTCGGCCTCGCGCCGCGCCTCGGCGGTGGCCACCTCGAGGAGCGCCTCCTGGACGAGCTCGCGGAACCAGTCACGGTTCTCCAGAAGCGCGTCCGTCATGGCTTCTTTCAGAGCGGTGCGGGCACCGGGGGTATCGAAGTCGATCATACGAGGGAGGTGGGACGCTCAGAGAAACTAGCGGCGCCGCGAAGCCTGCACAGGGCGAGAGCTCGTCCGTGCCGGGGCGAATCCGGGCGCCCTGCGCTGGCTCCGGGTCAACTCGGCAGGTCCTGGCTCGGCACCGACTCGGCGCCCTCCTCCCCCTCCACGAACTGCTGGTAGTGGGCGTAGCGCTCCAGAATGATCGAGACGTAGTGGACGGGTTCCAGGCCGCGGGCGTAGCCGTGGCGCACTTCGGGCCGGTTGTAGACCGCCGGGTCCGACTTCTGGAGCAGCCAGAACGCGACATCCTCCCACAAGGTCGGGTCGCCCCCCTCGGCCTCAGCGAGGCGCTGGGCGTCCATGACGTGGCCCGCGCCCGCGTTGTAGCTGGCGAGGATGAACTTGACCCGCTCCGTGGGGTCCGCGATGGTGTCTCCCCAGTAGTGCGTTTCCAGCCACTTCAGGTAGCGGGCGGCCGCCTCGACGTTGGCCTCCGGGTCGTAGGGGTCCGTCAGGCCGAGGTCGCTGGCGGTGCCGGGCATGATCTGGAGCAGGCCCATCGCCCCGGCCCACGACCGCGCCCGCGGCTCGAAGCGGCTCTCCTGGTACATCTGGCTGCCGAGCAGCCGCCAGTCCCAGCCGACCGTCGGCGCGTAGCGCTTCAGGAGGTCGTCGTAGCCCGAGAGGACCCCCGTCTCGGCGGTCAGGAAGCCGGTCTCGATGCGGTCCCGGAAGCCCTGGCGGTCCACGTAGTACTTGCGGTAGAGCTGGTTCCAGCGGCGCGACTCTCGGTTCTCCACGATCCAGGCGTCGAGCGCGGCCTGCAACTCCGGCGCGTTGTCGCGGACGGCCCAGGCGACGCCGTGCGGCGCCCCGATGGCGGGCTCGACGACGAGGTTCTCGTAGTACCCCTCCTCCAGCCGCGCCACGTTCTCCTGCGCCACCGTGAGTTGGATGTTGCCCACAGCGACGTTGCGGATGAGCGCCTCGCTGGTCGTATCCACCTCCACCACCTGGATCCTGCCCGTGATCTGGTCCTCCAGCTCCACGAGGCGGGTGATGTAGGGGTCGTCGTTGGGGAGGAAGACCTCCTGCCCGGCGAGGTCGGCCGGCCGGCGAATGGGCCGCGCGCGGATCGTCAGGGGCTCGGCGGGGACATCCGTGAGGGTCTCCTCGCGCTCGGCGATGGCCGCGGGGATCTCCGGCGTGACCACCTCGGTGGTGTCGAGGGCACCGGAGGCCTGCACCACCACCGGCTGGGTCTCGTAGAGGTTGCGGGTGAACCCGAACTCAGACGTGTCCTCCTCGACCGGCTGGAGTCGTGCCGCAGCCACGTCGCCGAGGCCCGCGTTGAGGTAGTAGAGCAGGCTGTCGCGCGGCACCACGCGGATGTCGAACACGATGTCCTGGTCCTCCGCGAAGTCGCGCAGCAACTCGTACTCGAAGCCGAACGGCTCGCCGCGGTACAGGAAGTAGCTCGTCGAGGTGTACGAGGTCAGCGCGACCACCGTGTCGCGAGCGAGGATGTCGCCGAGGTCCCGTTCGATGGGGTCGGGGATCTCGATTCCTTCCGGGTCGGCGGTCGAGCGAAGGGCGGCGGCGACGAGCCCCCCGACGATGAGGAGGGCCACGATGGCGAACGTAGAGCGGAGCATGAGGGGGCAGAAACAGAGAGGACCTCCCCTACGGCTCCCCCCCCGTCCGGGGTCCACCGGCCCGGCCTACCGTCGGTTCTCCAGCACGTCCACGAGCGCGTCGATCATGGCCGCCTGCTCCGCGCGGTGCCCGTGCTGCGCCTCCACGTTCACGTACGGCACGCCCTCGCGCGCCGCCCAGACCGACAGCGATCCGTCGTCAGTCGCCGCGTCGTTGTCCTGAAGAACGGCATTGAATCCCTCGCCGACGAGCGCGTCATAGAGCGCCCGGTCGGTCACGAAAAAGAAGTCGTCCGGGTCGGAGCCCGGGTGGACGGTCACCGCCGCCGCGTCGGAGGCGTACTGCGCGCCCGGCTCGTAGGACCGCGCCGAGTAGTTGTCGGGCGTGTTGTTGTGGAGCGTCACCACCACATCCGGGCGGACGGCCGTGTAGAGCGCCAGCACCGAGTCCGCGAACGCCTCCAGCGCCGCCTCGGCGGCCGGGTCGTTGCTCGACAGCGCGCCCAGCGTCCGCGCCCGGCCCGCCTCGGTGAACATGCGGTTGGGGTCGGCCTCGTAGGACCGGCCGCCCACGCGGAACGTGACGTTGCGGTCGCCGGAGTGCACCACCTCGACCACGCGCCCACCGCGCCGCGCGATCACCTCCGCGGCGGCCTCCACCGAGGTGCTCTCGTCGTCGTGCAGGTTGAGGGCGTGGAGCAGGCCGGGCTGCTGACCGTCGAGGCGGACGCGCACGGTGACGGCCCCCTCCCCCAGCGGGATGACGTGGTCCACCACCGCGACCGTGTCCGCGGACAGCGGAGCGGCTCGGGTGATCGCGGAGTCGGCGCGGCGCAGCGACGGCTCGGTTTCTCCGACGGACGACCCGGTCGGCTGGGCGCAGGCGGAGACGGCGAAAGCGAGGCAGAGAACGAGGCGCATCGAAGGGGTCGAGGGACGAGGGACAGGGTACGGCTGGCCGGCCCCTCTTCGTACCCCGTACCTCACCGGTCCCGCCTAGAAGATCAGCTCCAGGATCACCGGGAGGATGTAAAAGAGCCCGGCGACGTAGGCGACCGCGTAGAGCCGGTTCTTGAACGCCAGCTCCCCCACGAACTCGGCCATCCGGATCGGGATCTCGCGGATGAACGGGATCGGGTAGATCAGGATGATGCCGAACACGTTGAACAACGTGTGGCAGATCGCGATCTCCAGGCCGGCGACTGCCGCTGGCTCGCCACTCGTGATCGCGATGGCCGCCGCGAACATGCCCGTCGCCGTCGTGCCGACGTTCGCGCCGAGCATGTACGGGAACACCTTGCGGACCGTCAGCACGCCCGCGCCGATGAGCGGGATCACCAGGCTCGTCGTGACCGACGAGGACTGGACCATGAACGTCAGCACCATGCCGAAGAGCATAGCGACCATCGGATTCCCGAACACGTAGCGGTCCAGCGCCCCCTCGCTTCGGCCCAGCACGAGCGACTTCAGGAACACGACCAGGTAGCGGAGCGCGATGAACAGGAGCGTCAGCCCGATGGCGGCCGTGATCCAGCCGTTCTCCGCGAACACGCTCTCGAACAGGAATTTGGCGAGCTGATCGAACGGCGTCTTGCCCAGCCCTCCGCTGTCGACGCCGGGGATGGCCTCGGCGATGGCCAGCGCGGGCGTCGAGATCACGCCGAAGAGGATCTCCAGCGGCAGCAGGATCAGGACCGCCATCCAGTTGAAGAAGTCGTGGACGGTCGCGCCCGCGATCGCCAGCTTGAACTCCTGGGGCCGCGTGATGTGGCCCATCGACACGATGGTGTTGGTGACCGTCGTGCCGATGTTGGCGCCCATGATGACCGGGATGGCCGCGGGCACCGGCAGCGTCCCCGTCGCCACCAGCGTCACCACCAGCGAGGTCGTCGTGGAGGACGACTGGACGAGGCTCGTCACCAGGATGCCCGTGATGAGCCCCAGGAGCGGGCTGCCGGTCGCCGTCCGCAGGAACCCCTCCAGGTCGAAGCTGCCCTGCCCGATGGCCTTGATGCCGTCCCCCATCAGCTCCAGCGCCACGACGAAGACCGCCATCGTCAGGAACAGCCCCAGCAGTCGCTCCCAGAGGGGGCGCTTGGACGGCGTGTTGGGGTCGTTGTCGAGATCGTCCTCGGAGAGAGGGACCATCCCCGTGGCCGCGTCGAGGTGGGGGTCGTGGGGGTCGTGGGCCATGTCGGGGGGAGATGCCGTCGGGACGACGGGAGAAGTCGGGGGTCGAGAAAAAGCGGAGTCGAGGCGGCAGGCTCGCGCTCGGTCAGTCGTTGTCGGCCCAGTTGGGCGCGTTGCGAACCTGGTCGAACGGCAGCGCGACGGCCGAGACGATGTTGGACAGGTGCGACGAGGTCCGGCCGATCATGCGCGCGGAGATCGACAGCACGACGGCCTCGTTCGAGGTCAGGTCATCGGCCTCGGCGAGCCGCTGGAGGAAGTCCCCCACGTCGATCTTGGTCTGCGCGTGCTCGTCCATCACCACGCGGCCGACCTTGGCATCGCCGACGATGAACGAGCGGCGGACGCGCGGGAAGGCGCTCTGGACGCGGTCCCGGATCTCGCGCAGCGCCTCCACGTGACGCCCCATCCGGGGGGACGAGGCCAGGTCGGCAGCCTTGGCGATGCTCTTGGCGAGGTCGCCGAGGCGCTCGGCGTCCTGCACGATCGAGACCAGCAGCAGGCTCAGCGACAGCTCGGCCCGGGGGTCGGCGAGAATGTGCTCCAGCACCGACCGCCGGATGGTCTGCTCGCGCTCGTTGATGATGTCGTCCTGCGTGGAGAGGTCGACGTGGAGCGGCTCGTTGTCGAGCAGGCTGTTGGTGGCCGCGGCGAACATCGAGTCAGCCGTGTCGAGCATCACGCCGAGGTCGGTCATGCTCTGCTCGACGAGTGGGGGGCGGGAGCCGGTCAGAAAATTGAAGAGGTTCATCGTAGCGGGGAGAGAGGGGCGTTAGAACTGGGCGTAGACCGTCAGGCGTCCGATCATGGTCGCATCGGTCCCCTCCGGCATCGTGACGAGCACGTTCGGAAGGATGCGGATCGGCGGGGCGGGCCGGAAGGAGACGGCGCCGAGCAGGTAATGCTCCCCTGCCCCCTCGCGCCCTGCGGCGCGGTCGATGTAGTCGTACCGCGCCACGACCGAGGTCCGCGGAGCCACGACCAGCGCGCCGTGGACGCTTCCCCCGACCCCGTCGGGGGCCTCCACGCCGACTGGCCCGGTGCCGGTGTCGAGCACGGCATCGGTCTCCTCGGCCACGTAGAATGCTTCCAGGCCGCCGCGGAACCGCTCCCCTACCACCCCGGCGAACGCCGACGTCCGCAGGCTGGTGGTGCGGGCGCCGTCCGCAGGGTCGTTCACCTCGTAGTCGGCACCGACGGCACCGACGAAGGGGCCGTCCGGGTCGAGGATCAGTTCCCCGTACACGATCTTGCCGCGCGCGCCGGCGTCCTCGGCCCGCTCGCGGTTGCCGTTGCCCACCATCGCCGCGTACCGCACCGTGCCATCCGCCAGGATGGGTCCGTCGAGGCGAAGGCCGATGTCGCGAAAGCCGCGGTATCCGGAGCGGTCGATGACGGTCTGGTCGAGGTCGCGGTATCCCCAGACACTCTCCTGGAGGTCGGTCAGGGGCTGAGGCTGGAGCCCGAGCGTCGCGCGGTGTCCGCTCTCGGTGTAGCGCCACTCCACCCAGGCGTCCTTCATGAACGGGGTCGGACGGGCCTGCACCGTCTGGGCGCGGTCCGAGGCTTCGAGGCGCACCCGCGACCGGAATCCGCTCCCGAGATCAGCGTCCGCCGTGAGGTAGATGCGCCGGTAGTCGAACGTCGACGTGCCGTCGATCTCCTCGCTCGGCGACGAGACGGTGTAGGCATAGTCCAGGTACGCGAGGCCGCTCCACCGGACGGCAGGGGCCTGCGCGGCGAGCGGAAGGGGGGTTCCGAGGCCCAGTGCCGTCACGCACAGGACCCGGAGCAGTGAAGAGAGCGACACGCGAGGGAAGAGGTGGAAGGGTCGCCGAACGCGTGGGAGGCGAACCCGGCGAGGAGGGTGAAGATGCCGGATGGCGGTTATGGCAATGTTACTCCGCTGCTGCACAGGCCCTCCCCCGTCGCAATCCTCCCGGTCTTGACGCCTTACAGCGCCGCCGACACCTGCACCCGCACCGTCTGGACCACACGCCCCGCCGACGGCGCGCGGCCATCATAGACCACTGAGCCCCGGAGCCGCTCCGTCAGCCCGATCTGGGCGTCCAGCCCCCACAGTGCCGAGGTGCCCGGCCCGCGCCCGTCCGTCAGTTCGAAGAGCGCCAGCCCGCCGGTCCCCTCGCCGCGAAGGGTTACCGAGGAAACCTCGGCACGCGCGGCGGCCGAGAACCGGCCCGACCGCGTCCACCGGAGCTCGACGGGGACGCGGGCCACGAGCGCGCCCGTCGGTCGGCCGGGACCTGCGAGGGCGTCCGTGCGGTCGGCGAGGGTGGGCGAGACGGCGAGCGTGACGCGGTCCGAGGGCGTCCACCGGAGCGCGCCTTCCAGGCCGAGGCTCCGGAGGTCGTACGTCCGACTGGCGAACGCCTCACTGACCGTCCGCCGCCGCCCGGCCACGAGCGCGAGGCGTCCGTCGAGGACCCCGCCGAGCGGCCCGAACGCCTCCGCCCGTCCCGACTGGATGAGCCGGGTCTCCAGCCCCGCCGCCAGCCGCGAGGTCGACCGCGCGTGCTCGCCGACGAGTCGCCCGCCGCGGTCCGGAAGACCGGGAAACAGGCGGACCTCCTGCTCGATGCGCAGCCGCCCGTCCACCGTGCCCGTCCCGCCAGCGGGACCTCCGCCCTCGGGGCCGCCATCGGCCGACTGGAGAACGCCGGGGTCGAGGAGGAGCACGCGCAGCACGTCCCGCTCGCGCGTCTTTTCGCGCACGTCCACGGTCGTCCGCAACGAGACGGCGCGGAGGACCGCAGCCAGCGTGCCCTCCCCGTCCGCCAGCCGTCCCGGCCGCGCGTCGAGGCGGAGCCCCAGCCCGACGCCGACGGTCGGCACGAGGTCGGTGCCGGGGACGAACGTGCGGAGGTAGAGGCCCTCCAGGGGCGTCGTCTCGGGGAAGAACTCGTCGAGTTGCGCGACGCCGTCCGGCTCGCCCGCTCGGGCCTCGCCCTGGCCGTCGCGCCAGACGAACTCGCCGAGGTCCTGGCCGACCAGCACGTAGGTCTCCTGCAGGATCGGCGAGCGCTCGGTGAGCGCGTCGTACACCAGGCGCCCGTCGACGGCGCCGCCGCCGAGGCTCGTCCGCGAGGCCAGCCGGAGGGCGACCGACTCGCCATCCAGGCGGCCCTGGTCGCGGAAGTCCGCCTCGTAGCGCTTGCTGCGGACCGCCAGCCGCCCCTCGCTCGGGAACAGCCCGCCGCGCACCCGCCCCGACGCCTCCACGGTCACCGACTGCGCCGAGCCGACCAGCGCCTCGCCCATCGGACTGAGCGGCTCGGACTCCTGCCGGAGTTCCACCGTCGCCTCGCCCTCCACCTGGCCCGTCGCCACGCCGAGGCCGGGGCGGATGGTCCAGTAGGCGTACGACGCCGACAGCAGCGGGTCCAGCACGATGCCCCCGAGTTGCTCGCGGCGCTCGTGCTCGACGGCGAGGCTCGGCCGGGTCACGCCCCACGGGACCGCGCCCTCGACGCGCGCCCGACGGAACGCGCCCGTCCCCAGTTGATCGGCCAGCGCCCCCACCCCGCTCGTTTCCGTGTAGGCGCCTTCCACGGCGACCGTCGGACCGGCACCCTGTCCCAGGACCGCGGCGACCGTCGCCCGCGCCGCGTCGACGCCGCCGAGCGCCAGCATTCCGCCGCCCGCTTCCACCGAGGCGCCGTCGCGGACCCAGCGGAGCGTGCCCTCCGTCACCGCCTCCCCCAGCGTGTCGATCCCCACGAGCGGCGTCCCGGCCCGCGCCAGGTTCCAGCGCCGGTTGAACTCGACGTTGCGAACCCGGTCCAGCGGCCGAAACGCATCGGCCCGGGTCCGGTGGACCACCTCGCCCGAGAGCGCACCCGGCCCGAGCGGCACGTCGGCCAGCCGGAGCCCCGCTTCCACCGCGCCCGCCGCGTCATCGCCGTCGCCCAGTGGCGAGAGCGTGTTGGCATCGTCGACCGACCGCGCCACCTCGCCGAAGGCCTCGACGCCGGGGACCACCGTGATGGCCCCTCGTACGTCCAGCAGCGTCCGGCTGGCGGGGCGCGGCAGGATGCGGAACGGCACGAAGTCGCCCTGCCCTGGCCCGACGTACTCGTAGAGGATGCCGTTGAGCGTGCTCCCGCCCCGCCGGTAGCTCCCCTGGAAGGCGCCGACGCGTGAGAAGCGGACGCGGAAGACCTCGGCGTCGGCGGGCGTGGCCGGGACGAAGATGGACACCGTTTCCCCCGCCTCGGTCGTGTCGCGGCGCGTGTACAACACGACCGGGCTCTCGGGGTCGAAGGCGACGGCCTGCTCGCCCGGCACGCGCACGTCGGCGTCGCCCGCGTCGCGCAGCAAGTCGAGGTCGGCGTCGGTCAGCCCGAGGTCGACGGCCCCGCCCAGCGCATCGGCTTCGCGGAAGAGGCGCACGCCGAGCCGCGCCCGCGACCGCTCGGCCGTGCCCAAATCCAGGTCCACGCCCGACGCCAGCAGCGTCTGCGTGAACCCGCCCGAGGTGTACTCGAAGTCGACCGTCAGGCGCCGCTCGGCAGTGATGAGGCGCGTCGGGGTGAAGGTGATCTCGCCGGTCCCGTAGTCGACGGTGTAGTCGGCCCCCGCGCCACGCTCCAGCAGGAGGCCGTCCAGGTAGACCCGCTCGCTGCCCGGCACCACGATCACGAACGCCTCACCCGCGGTGCCCTCCAGCCGGTACGGCCCCTGCACGCCCTCCACCGCCACGAGGTCCTGGCTGCGGAACCGCCCGCGCGTCGCCGAGCCCGAGCCGAGCACGCGCCCGCCGCGCACGATGCCGACCGCGGGCAGCCGCGCGTCTACGACCGCGCCCTGGACCTGCCGCGCGAGTGGGGCGAACGCGGTGCCGGGCAGAACGAGGTCCACGTCGCCCAACCGGGCGCGGACGGCGGCGCTCTCCACCTCGACATAGACGCGGTCGAGGTCACTGAGCTGGCGGGTCGTCCCCTCGGGCAGGATCGGCGTGTCCTCGTCGGTCAGCGCCGCACGGAGGGCGACGCCGGGCGAGATCTCGCCCTCCAGCGACAGCCGCAGCGCGGAGGTCACCGACACGTCGCGGTTGGAGCCCGCCACGACGCCGCGCGTGATGGAGCCGGTCGTCAGGATGGACGGCGGCGGGCGTGCGCTCACCGGGGGCGCACGCCGACGGCCCGTGGTGTCGGGCGCGTAGAGCGCGCGGAGCGAGTCGACCGACGGCACGCGGGCGCGGACCGGCCCGAGCACCGGCGCGGCGCGGTACGCGACCACCACATAGCGGACGCTGTCGGCCACGCTCACCAGCGTCAGCCGCCCCGTCCCGTCCAGCGTGAACGCCGAGGCGGGCAGGGCCACGAACGCGGTGTCGCGGAAGACGGCGACGGTCTCGGTGCCGGGGATCGGCCGCGCGTCCAGCTGCGCCGTCGCCTGACCGGCCGCCAGGGCGAACGTGTCCCGCCGCGCGCTCTGCGCCGACGCCGACGCCGCGAGGACGCCCAGGAGCAGGACCAGCACCAACGACCTCATCGGGCCTGACGGCAGGAAGGCGGACGAGGTGGCGAAGAGCGGGCGTGGTCGGAGATATGAGCTGCGCAACCTAGCAGCGCAACACAGGTGGTTCAATCCACGACCCTGTCCCCGCTGTCGAGGACCTCGATCCGCGTCGCCGTGAGGGCGATCAGGCGATTCCCATCATGAGTCACGCTCCGGTAGGGCTCCGCGGTGTACGCCGACCCGTTGGTCCAAACCGCGTGGACATCCTGCCAGAATCGCCTCTCGACCAAGCCGTCGAATGTGGTCCCTCCTCGTTCGGCGATTCCGGTGACGCCCATCGGTCCGACCACAACTCCGACGAGACGGTCGGGCCCGCCCACCTCAAGGAACCTGCCGACCCCTCCAAATAGGTCGAACGCCTGGAGTCCTCCTCGCCCCGCGTCCGCCACCCACAGCGTTCCATCGTCCGCCACCGCCAGATCGACGGGGTCCGCGACGACCCCCGCGCCGAGGACCCGCACCACGGCGCCCTCGGCGTCCAGTTCGAGGATGTGCCCTCGCCCCGCCTCGGCGACGTAGAGCGCCCCACCGGTCCCCGCGGCTACGGCCACTGGCTGTCCGAGGCGGGAGGACGGGCGCTGGCGGACCACGTCGGCGGGGTCCACGTCGGGGACCGGGATGCTACGCACGAGCCGTCCTTCGGCCGTGAACTGGAGGATCGCACCCGCCGCGCGGTCGGCGACGTAGATCGTCTGCCCGTTGGTCGGGTCCACGTCCACCGGGTCGAGGAACGCGTCGTCGCCCGTGCCGACGCCGCCGATCCGCTGGACGATCAGGCAGTCTCGGAGGGCGAGCACGGCGTCGGCATCCACGACCCAGAGCGTGCCGTCGGGGGTGACGGCGAGCGCACGGGCGTCCTGGAAGAGCGTGTCGGCGGCAGGCGGCGGCCCGGTGCAGGCGGCGAGGGCGAGCAGGACGGCCATGCCGACGCTCGACCGGAAACGACCTGCACCGCCGCGCATCGGGTTTGTACTGCCGCGCAAGGCTTTTGAACCCTCGCGCTCCGGGATTGAACCCCCACGCTCCGGGTTTGAACTGCTGCGCAAAGCGTCTGCACTGCCGCGCATCGGGTTTGCCCCCCCGCGCGAAGCGTTTGCACCGCCGCGCGCCGGGTTTGCACCGCCGCGAGCGGGAGCCGCGCCGCTCACGAGTCCAGCCGCCGCAAGCCTTTCTGGCCGATGTCGCGCCGGAGCGTCTTGCCCGCAAACTGCACCTCGTCCGCCCCGGCGTAGGCAGCCGCGAGCGCCTGCTCCAGCGTGTCGCCGAGACCGGTGATGCCGAGCACGCGCCCGCCGGACGTGACCACGTTGCCCTCCGGCGACCGCGCCGTGCCGGCGTGGTAGACCGTCGCGTGCGCCGCGGCCCGATTCAGCCCCGAGATCAGCCGCCCCGGTGTCGACGGCCCCGGGTAGCCCTCCGAGGCGAGCACCACGCACGCCGCCGCGCCGTCCGCCACCTCGACGGTCGTCTGGCCGACACGCCCGTGGGCGATGGCCTCGAACAGCTCCAGCGGGTCCGACGTGAGGAGCGGGAGCAGCACTTGCGCCTCGGGGTCGCCGAAGCGGCAGTTGAATTCGATCACCGACGGCGTGCCCTGAGCGTCGATCATCAGCCCGACGTACAGGATGCCGCGGTACGGCTGGCCCTCACGCCGCATCCCGTCCAGCATCGGCCGGACGACCTCGGCCTCGACGCGCGCGAGCACGGCCGGGGTGACGACCGGGGCGGGCGCGTAGGCCCCCATCCCGCCCGTGTTGGGGCCGGTGTCGCCGTCGCCGATCCGCTTGTGGTCCTGCGCGGCAGGTAGCAGCACGTAGCCCTCGCCGTCGGTGAGCACGAACACGCTCGCCTCCTCGCCGGAGAGAAACGCCTCCACGACGACGGTCGACCCGGCCACGCCGAAGGCGCCGCCATCGAGCATGTCGGCCAGCGCGTCGCGTGCCACCTCGTGCGTCTCCGCCACGACAACCCCCTTGCCCGCCGCCAGCCCGTCGGCCTTGAGGACGACCGGCAGCGGGTGCCCGTCCACGTAGGCCCGCGCCTCGTCCAGCTCGCCGAGCCCGAACGTCCGCGAGGACGCGGTAGGGACGCCGAAGCGCGCCATGGCGTCCTTAGCGAAGGCCTTCGAGCCCTCCAGCCGGGCCGCCGCCTTCGAGGGCCCGACCACCGGAATGCCCGCCTCGGTGAGCCGGTCGGCCAGCCCGGCCACCAGCGGGACCTCCGGGCCGACGATCACCAGGCCGACGCCGCGGTCGGTGGCGAGGGCCACCAGCCCGTCGAGGTCGTCCGCCGCGACGGCGACGTTCTCGGCCGCCTCGGCCGTGCCGGGGTTGCCGGGGGCGCAGAGGAGGGTCGGGCGGCGAGGGCTCCGGGAGAGGGCGACGACGAGCGCGTGCTCGCGGCCCCCACTGCCGACGACGAGTACAGTCACAGGAGTCAGGAGAGGGAGCGAAAAGATACCGGGCGCGTAGAGGGTCGCACGCCTCATCCCCGGACCGTGCTCGCTCTCCTTCTCCTCCTCGCCGCCCCCTTCCAGACTGCGGGCCCGCTGCCACCGCCCGTCGACTCCACGGACGTCGCGCTCGTGGAGGCCGTGGTGCCGCCCGCGCCCCGCGCGCGGGTCGAGATCGCAGACGAGCCCGAGGGCGACATCGAGTTCCGGCCGCGCGTCGCGCCGTCGGCGCTGTACTCCCCGAACCGCGGGCTCGGCATCGGGGCGGGCGTGGGCATCCGCAACGTGGGCTGGCCGGGCAGCGACCTCACCGCCGACGTGCGCCTCCAGCAGCACTACCAGAGCGCCGACGTGTCGTTCTTCACCGCCGACCCGCTCCGCGCGACGACCCACGGCCTGCTGACCGTCGGCGCCTCGACGACCGACCGGCGGCGGTACTACGGGCTGGGTCCGGGCACGCTGCGCGACTCCGAGATCTTCCTCGACCACGACGCCGCCGAGGCGGAAGCCCGCTTCGGGGCCTACCCGCTCGGCACGACCGCGCTCTACGTCCAGCCGAGCGTCCGCCTCCTGTACGACCGCTCGAACGGCATCAACGACGCCCTCGGGGGCGGCACGCTGGCCGACCTCGACGAGGCCTCCCGGGAGGCGCTCGTCGTCGCCGACGGCACCCGCACGGGCGCCTCCCTCGGGCTCGAACTGGCGACCGACCGCCGCGACTGGGCGCCGTACCCGCGAAGCGGCATGGTCGCGGCCATCGAGCACCGCCGCTTCGTCGCCTTCGACGATTCCGACCTGACGCTCGCCCGCTACGGCGTCTCGGCGGTCGGGTACGTCCCCGTTCGCGGGCGGACCGTGCTCGTGTTTCGGGGCATCGGGCTCGTCACCCGCAGCGGCGACGCCGACGGGGACGGCCAGGACGACCCGATCCCGTACTACTACCTGCCCACCCTCGACGCGCGCGTCGCGACCGCCTACCGCCCCGACCGTCTGACGGGGCGCGATGTGCTCGCGGCGGGCGCGGGCATCCGCGCGCCCGTGTTCGACTTCCTCGGCGTCTACGGGATCGACGTGCTGGCGATGGGCTACCTCGGGAACGCCTATGACAACGTCTTCGAGCAGTTCACGCCGCGCGTCTCGTTCGAGAACGGCGGCGTGGTGGGCGACGACGGGAGCGCGGCGCTCCGTCCGTCGCTGGCGCTGGGCCTCGGGCTCGTCAACCTCGACAAGGAAACGGTCGTGTTGGGCGGCCTCCTCGGCGTCGGCCCGGACGGGGTGACGCTGGCGTCGCTGCGGATCGCCTACGACCTTCGCGACGCTCGCGCGCTGTTCCGGTAGGCCGCCTCGCCGGATGCGGGGAGGCGCGACGCCCAATGGACTGTGAGGTTGCAACCACACCTCCTCCGATCCCATGCTCCGCTCGATCCTGCTGACCGCCCTCCTCGTCGCCGCCCCCTCCGCCTCGGCGCAGTGGTCGATGAGTCAGATGATGGCGGAGGTCGTCCCGACGGTCGTCGAAGCGGCCGCCACGGACTTCTCGGACCTGCGCGGGGAGTTGTTGGCGTCCAACGGAACGGACTCGCTCTGGGTCTCTGCCTACGCGCCGGAAGGGCCGGGTGGCCCACTGTACGCGCAGACCGATCACCGGGTCTCTGCTGGGGAGAGCGCGTTCTGGTTTTCGATCCCTGGACCGGCCGACGTCATCGAGACCGTCTTCTACCAGACGGTGGGGGTCGCGGACACGGCCCTGGGCTCCAACGAAGGCGACGACGGCCTCGGCTGGGCCTACCAGCAGACTGACCTCGATGGGGGACGCCTGGTCTCCCAGTGGTCAGAATGTGGCCAGTCCGGCCGCGTCGTGGAGGCGATCTACACGCCCACCGCGGACGGCGCCGAGCTGCTGTTCGCGACCGTCCGCCACGCCGAGGGCTGCCCCGAGGTCGACTGACCCCGCAGGTTCGCGAACGTTCGACGGAGCCGGGGAGGCAGGGCCGCTACCTTGACGCGTCCCCCTCGTCGTCCGTGCCCCTCCCCACCACTCCACGCTGGCTGTTCGCGCTGAAGGGCGTCCTGGCCGTGGTGGCGGTCGTGGCGCTGGTCCATGTCGTCGAGCCGTCCGAGGTGGTGCGGGCCGTGTCGCACGCCGACCCGCGGTGGGCGCTGCTCGCGCTGGCGCTCGTGCCGGTCAACATCGGGCTGGAGGCGTACCGCTGGGGGCGGCTGGTGCGGCGGCTGGCGCCCGAGGTTCGGCACCGCGACGTGCTGCGGGCGGTCGTCGGGAGCTACCCGCTGGGCCTGCTGACACCGGGCCGCCTCGGCGACTACGTGGGGCGGGCGGTGTACCTGCGCGCGATCCCGGCGGGCGCGTCGGCCGCGCTGACGTTTGGCGAGCGGATGGCGACGCTGGCGGCGTGCCTCGTCGGCGGACTGGTGGCGCTCGTGCCCTACCTCCACGGGCAAGAGGCGGCCTCGCCATTGTGGACCGCCGTCATGGCGATCGGGTGGGTGGCGACCCTCGTGTTGATCGGCATGATCCTGTTCCCCGGCCTCGCGCGGACCACCATCGGCACCCTTCTCCCCTTCGCCCCGATCCGCCGGGCGGTGGGCGCGTTCGCGCAGATCCCGCAGGAGGAGTCCGTGACGCTGCTCCTGCTGTCGGGCGTCCGCTACGTCGTGTTCTCGGCGCAGTTCGCGCTGCTCGCGCGGGCCGTCGCCCCGGCGGCCCCGTGGATGGAGTTGTGCATCGGCGTCGCGCTGATCTTCTTCGCCAAGAGCGCCATCCCGCAGGTCACGCTCGGCGACCTCGGCGTCCGCGAGGGTGCGGCGGTGTACTTCCTCGGGAGCGTGGGGATGAGCCAGGCCGCGGCGCTGGACGCGTCGCTGGCGCTGTTCGGACTCAACCTCCTCCTGCCCGCCCTGGTCGGCGTTCCGCTGCTGCTCCAGCTCCGCCTCCAGCGGCGCGCGGAGCCCACTCCCGATCTCGCATGACGACCGCCCTCGGCCTCTTCCTGCTCGCGACCGGCGTGTTCTACGCCGTCCGCCTGATGCTGTGGCGGCGGGGGCTCCACCTGGAGTTCGAGCGCTCGGACGCGCTCCCGACGCCCCGGGACGCCGCCCTGCCGACGATCACGGTCGTGATCGCTGCTCGCGACGAGGAAGCCACCATCGGCCCGTGCGTCGACTCGGTCCTGGCGACCGACTACCCGCGCGAGAAGCTGGAGGTGATCGTCGTCGACGACGACTCCTCGGACCAGACGGCGGCGATCGTGCGGCAGCGCATGCTCCGCGCCCCGGCCCTCGCCGCGGCCGGCCACGAGTTGCCCGAGGCGGACTGGGACGAATCCGAGGGCGCCGGGCGGCTGCGGCTGGTGCAGATCCCGGAGAACCGCCGCCGCGACCGTGCCCACAAGAAGGCGGCCATCGAGAAGGCCGTCTCCCACGCGCGCGGCGAGATCATCCTGACCACCGACGCGGACTGCCTCGTGCCGGTCGGCTGGGCTCGGTCGATGGCGGCGCAGTTCACCGGGCCGGAGGTCGCGTTCGTGTCGGGCCCCGTCGCGTTCACCGTCCTGCCGGACGACGGGCTGTTCATCAAGCTCCAGGCGATGGACTTCTTCGGCGTCATGGCGTGCGGCGCGGGCGGCATCGGGCTGCGGAAGCCGAGCCTCGCCAACGGCGCCAACGTCGGGTACCGGCGCGAGACCTTCGAGGCGCTCGACGGCTTCTCGGGCATCGACCACGTCACCAGCGGCGACGACGAGCTGCTGATGCAGAAAATCGCATACACGACGCCGCTCGACATTCGCTTCTGCGCGTCGCCCGACGCGCTGGTGACCACCGAGCCGGTGCGGACGCTGCGCGCGTTCAACCACCAGCGGCGGCGCTGGGCCTCGAAAAGCCTCAACTACCCGGCGCACCTGAAGGCCACGCTGGCCGGCATCGGCCTCTTCTTCGGCAGTCTGCTGATCGGGCTCGGGCTGCTCGTGGTTCTGCCGGGGTTGTGGCCGTACCTCGTGGGCGGGTTCGCGCTCAAGGCCGTCGGCGACCTCAGCGTGCTCGTTCCGGCCGCGCGGCGCTTCGGGCAGGTAGCGCTCCTGCGCGTGTACCCCCTGCATCTCTTCCTCCACCCCCCGCAGGCCGTGATCGCCTTCCTGCGGGGGCCATTCGGTGGGTTCGAGTGGAAGAGCCGCCACGTGGACCAGTAGCCTCCGAGGTCCGCGGACACCCGCAGGCGCGTAGGACGCCACGCCGACCCGCGAGGCCGACGCCCCGAGCCCTCCGGTTCGTGCCGACCTTTCTGCTCCCTTCCCTTCGTCCCCTGACCGTCCAGCGCCTCCGCGACTCCCTGCTGCCGCGCGTGCTCGGTCCGCTGGTGCCGGGCGCGGTCGTGCGCGGGCCTGCCGACGCGCGGGCGCCCGCGCTGTATCTCACCGTGGACGACGGGCCGGACGCCGACGGCACCCCGCGCTGGCTGGATGCGCTGGCCCGCCACGACGCGGCGGCTGTCTTTTTTCTGTCGGCCGACCGCGCCGAGCGCCACCCTGACCTCGTCCACGCGATCACCGAGGCGGGGCACCGGGTGGCGAGCCACGGCGACCAGCACCGCAGCGCCTGGCGCATGCGCCCGCGGACGGCGCGCAGGGCGTTCGACCGCGCCGAGCGGGTGCTGGAGGAGGCGACGGGACAGCCGGTGCGGGACGTGCGCCCGCCCTACGGCCGGGTGACGCCGGGGCTCGTCCGCTGGGCGGCGCAGGGCCACCGGCGGATCGTGCTCTGGGATGTGATGCCGGGGGACTTTGTGGCCTCCCGACCGCCCGCGGTGCTGGCCGACGAGATGGTCCGCCTCGCCCGGCCGGGCTCCATCGTGACGCTCCACGATGGGCCTCCTGCACGCCGCGCCGTCGCGGCGCTGGACCTCGCGCTCCCGCGGCTCCGCGCCGCCGGGTGGCGGTTCCCCCTGCTCCCGGCTGCATGACCGTCGCGCTGACCGTCATCATCGTGGGCTACCTGCTGGTGGGCGTCGCCGTGGCGGGGCGGCTGCTGACCCACCGCCCGCCGCCGGTCGTCCCCGACGCCGACCTGCCGCGCGCCGTGATCGTGGTCGCCGCGCGCGACGAGGAGGCCTGCCTCGGGCGTTGCCTGGAGGCGCTCCGGGCGCAGGACTACCCCGCCGACCGGCTGTCGATCGTCGTCGCCGACGACCACTCCACCGACGGCACCGCGGAAGTGGTCCGCGACGCCGCGGCGCGCGACGGCATCGCCATCTCGTACGTCCGCGTTCCGGACCCGACAGGGGCGCTCCGCGGCAAGGCTCAGGCGCTCCACACCGCGTTCTCCGCGTCCGACGCCGAGGTCTTCCTCCTGACCGACGCCGACTGTGCGCCCGTCCCGACGTGGGCCCGCACGCTGGCGTCCGGCTTCGCCGACCCGGCCATGGGCATCCACTGCGGCCTCGCGCGCCTGATGCCGCGGCCGGACCACCCGACCGACGCCATCCAGGCGCTCGACTGGGAGTACCTGATCGGCGTCGTCAGCGCGGCGGCCGAGGCGGGCTTCCCGGCCACCGGCATGGGCAACAACATGGCGGTCCGGCGCGCGGCCTACGAGGCGGTCGGTGGGTACCCGGCCCTGCCGTTCTCGGTGACGGAGGACTTCATCCTGGTGCGCGCCGTCGCGGAGGCGGGCTGGCGGGTGCGCTTCCCGATGGACCGCGCGTCGCGCGTCTGGTCCCTCCCGGCTCCGTCGCTCGCTGCCGCGTATGACCAGCGGCGGCGTTGGGCGCGAGGCGGGCTGAGCGACAACCTGTGGGTGCTCCCGGTTTACGCGTTCGTGTTCGCCGTCCACGTGCTGATGGTCGCGGGCATTGTCCTCCAGCCTCGGCTAGGGCTCGCCGCACTCGGAGCGATGGTACTGGCCGTAGGGATGGTGCTCGGCGTCTTGCGCCACCGAGCCGGCGGTCGCCTCCGTCCGTGGGCGATCCTCGGCACGGTGGCGTTCCAGATCGCCTACTTCACGACACTGCCGGTCGTGCTGCTGCTCCGCCCGCGAATCGGCTGGAAAGGGCGCCGCCTCTGATCGGGGCTTTCCCGTCCCGACATCCCACGGTGTCACCGTTAGCCCCCAGAAATGGCGCCGGGGCCAGGTAGGGCAATCCCCCAACCCATAAGGGCTTACCTGCGCCCCTGGACGACGTTGGTGCCCGGTTTCGGTTCAGGAAGCCCGCAGCTTTGGCACTCGCCACCCTGGAAATTCTGAGTAGTACGTAACGCAATCAGGTTTTTCCGCTTGCGTCGAACGAGAGTAGAGGAGCACACCGTACGTTCTGTGCAGGCACTCTAGCTGGCTCAACCGTCTCATGCCCCGAGCGAAAGGCGTCATCCGAATCGACTCCGACTCCACCCATGGGTGGCAGGTGCGGGTGTACCGAGACGGGAAGACCTTCTCCCGGCTCTTCTCCGACAAGAAGTGGGGCGGTCGGGACAAGGCGTTCGATGCCGCCGAGGCGTACCGCAAAGAACTCGTCGAGGAGGTGTCGCAGTTGCCCGCCAAACCCCGGCGCCGGCGCCTGATCCGGCACAACAGGAGCAACACGAGCGGCGTCGTCGGGGTGTCGCGGACGTACAAGCGCGACCGGCGCGGCATCCGCCACGAGGTCTACGCTGTCTCGTGGAACCCCGAGCCGGGCGTCGCCCGCGGAACGTCCTTCTCGATCAAGCGCTACGGCGAGGACACGGCCTTTCGCCTCGCCTGCCAGCTTCGCTGGCAGAAGATGAAGGAGATCTACGGCGACCGCTACGAGGTCGAGAGCTACCTCGACCTCTACCGCCAGAAAGCCGCCGTGGACGCCCGCGCGGAGGAGCGCCGCCGATCTGACGGCGACTGAGGGGCGCTACACGCCGAGGCCGTCCCGAATGGTCTCGATGAGGGTGTCGACCCCAGTGGTCCCATCCAGGTGCAGCACACCGTCGGGGGGTTCCAGGGTGTCGAGCTGGCTGTCGAGCAGGTCGGGACCCGCGTAGTGACCGGCGCGAGTCGCGAGGCGGTCGGCGAGGACAGCACGGGGCACGTCGAGCCAGACCACCGCGACCTCGTCCGCCTCGGTGCCGAGGAGGACACGGTAGGCCGCGCGAAGGGCCGAGCACGCGAGCACGGTCGAGGGCCCCTCGGTCCGCCGGACCTCAACGAGGGCCGCGAGACGGTCGAGCCAGGGCGCGCGGTCGGCGTCGGTGAGCCCCTCTCCCCTGCCCATCTTGGCACGCGCAGCGTCGGCATGGTACGCGTCGGCGTCCTCGAAGGCCCACCCCAGCTCGGCGGCGAGAGCCTGTCCGAGGGTGGTCTTTCCGGCGCCGGAGACGCCCATCAGGAGGATGATGCGGACGGGTGGGGTCACGGAGGGTTCGCGGAGCGAGGGGGCGGGTCGTGCGTACTCTGACATCTCATCCTCGATCCCTCGGCCCGTGTCCTCCCGTCGTCTGATCCGCCTCGCGGTGTTCTTCGCCCTCGGCCTGCTGGTCGCGTTCGTGCTGAGCGACGTGCTCGGGCTCCGCGCCTCCGAGACGGGGGTCATCAGCCCCAGGGGCTGGCACGGCATCTCGCACGGCAGCCACACCCACTACGTGCCGGACGACTGGGCCGGCTCGGAGGCGACCGGCGTCTCGATCTCAGACTTCCCGACGAGCCCGCCTCCGGAGGGCATGACGGTGAGCGCGACGGGCCAGATCGTGCCTGTGGAGTAACCCAGCTAGCGGCGCTCGACCTGCGTCCACCCGCCCCCGAGATCGGTCGTCTCGGGCAGAGAGGACCGCCGGTGCTGACGCGCGCGCCATTCTGCGTCGGCAGCCCGCCAGCGGACCTGCTGCGGCGTGGGAGGTGCCAGATGTTCGAGCCGGTACGACGCCCGATAGCCGCCACGCAGGGTCGTGCGGCCGAGGCCCCATTCGTGCTCGATCGACTGCACTCGGAGCCGGTGCATGAGGCGGCTCACCTCCGGAGGCTGCGACCGGATGTCCCGAAACCGGACGCCGCACTCGCCTGCTTCGCATCGAGCCGTGACAAGCGCGACCAGGCTCGCATAGTCGGTCGGTCTCTGTCCGAAGGGCACGAGTTCGTCTGCCACCCAGAATGTCCGCCCGACCAGTCCCGTCAGCGCCACCAGCACGCCGACGATCAAGAGGCGGAGCGAGCGTGTCGGTGGCGACCACGTGCGGCGGGCGATCAACTTCTGATACGACCGGGCCCGCTCGAGAACCGAACGCGGCGTGGCAGGGCGGAGACCACCGGACTCGGACCGGAGCGCTCGCTGGAGTTGTGCGGTGGCGACGCCACCCCGCCGATCCCGGTGCTTCGCCCTGGGTGAATGGAGGGGTACGCCGAACATGGGACCGAGGGTGGATGAGTTCCGCCTACGGACTCCTCCCCAGGAGGGTGCATCGATGCCCTCGGTTCGGGTGGACGGCCCCCCTCCCCTACGGCCGAACCATCACCAGCAGCACGACGAACATCACGAGGACCCCGGCGAGCACGGCCCCCACGATGGCGACCGCGCTCCAGTCCACGCGGCCGCGCTCCCGCACGCCCGACGGCCCGTTCCGAAGCCGATCCAGCATACGCGCCCGCGCCTCGGCGTTCGGCTCGCCCCGATCCGCTGGTCGACGAGTCGACCGAGGCGGACCGGGCCTCCGCTTGGGCGTCGCCTGGAACACCTTGAGCTTGTACAGCGACACCGCTACAGCTCGTCCGCCTCGGTGGGCGGCTCGAGGAGCGTGGGCGGGGCGCCATCGCCCGACGCTGCGGGCACGGGCTTGGTCTCACCGAACTGCTGCGCGAGGGCCAGCAGGTCCACGCCCGTGAGGCTCTTGATGAGTTCCGGCGTGGTCGCCATCAGGTTGGCCACCGAGTCGGTGACCCGGCCGACGCCCTGCCCGCCGCCGGTGTCGACGACGGTGAGCTTCTGGATGGACGCCAGCGGCGCGGCGACCTCGCGGGCGAGGGCGGGCATCATGGTCGCGAGCAGGTCGAGCACGGCCGCCTCGCCGTAACGGGCGAAGGCCTCGGCGAGCTTCTCCTTGGCCTCCGCTTCGGCGAGGCCGCGCTGGAGGACGACCTCGGCTTCCGCCAGGCCCTCGGCGCGTGTCGCGTCACCGACGGCTTGACCGTCGAGCCGCTTGGCCTCGGCCTTGGCCTTTGCCTCGGCTTCGATCTCAAACTGACGGGCTTCCGCGCGGCGCATCTGCCGCAGCTTGTCGGCCTCGGCCGCCTGCTCGACGGCGTAGCGATCGGCGTCGGCCTTCTTCTTGACCTCGGAGTCGTACTGCTTCTCGCGGCGCTCGATCTCGAGCTTCTCCAGGTCCACCTCGCGCTGCTTGCGGACGAGTTCGACCTGCATCTGCTCCTCGACCACGACCCGCTGAGACGTCGCCTCCTGGACGGAGTAGGCGAGGTCGGCGGCGGCCTTGGCGGTGTCCTGCTCCTTCTTGAAGGCGGCCACCTTGAGTTCCTTCTCCTTGTTGGCCTCCGCCACGTTCGTGTCGCGGACGAGTTCGGCCTTCTGGCCTTCCTCGTCGGCGTTGGCCTTCTTGATGCGCGCGTCGCGCGTCGCCTCGGCCTCGGCGATGTCGGCGTCGCGCTTGATCGCGGCGATGCGCGGACGGCCGAGCGCCTCCAGGTAGCCGTTCTTGTCGCGGACGTCCTTGATGGTGAAGCTCACGATCTGGAGCCCCATCTTCTTCAGGTCCCGCGCGGCGACCGACTGGACCTCCTGCGCGAACTTGTCCCGGTTGCGATACACCTCCTCGACGGTGAGCGTGCCGAGGATGGCCCGGAGGTGCCCCTCCAGGACCTCGCGCGCCTCCGCGCGGAGTTCTTCGTCCGGCTTGCCCAGGAACTGCTCCGCCGCCGTCGCCACATCCTCCACGGACGAGCCGACCTTGATGACGGCCACGCCGTCGGTCATCACGGGCACGCCTTCGGCCGTGTAGACCTCCGGCGTCATCACGTCCAGCTTGTGGGAGAGCAGCGACATGTGCTCGCGCTGCTGCACAATAGGCACGATGAACGCGCCGCCGCCCCGGACGATCTTGACCTTCCGCGCGCTCTCGTCGGTGAGCACGTTCTTGCTGCCGAGTGCCGCACCCGTGATGATCATCGCCTCGTCGGGCGAGACCGTCTTGTAGCGGCTCGCGACGAGCATCACGAGAAAGACTAGGGAGACGACGATGGCGATGCCGACGATGCCTCCGATTCCGAGTAGTTCGAGCATGGGTCTGAGGGTGTGTGTGTCTATCGAGTCTGAAGTCGTGCGTGAGGGGTCGCGTCGGTCGCCACGGTGAGGTCCTCACGGTCCAGCGGAGCGACGCGCAAGACGCCCTCGCGGTCCACCTCTACCACTACCACGGCGGTGCCCGAGGGGATCGGCGCGCCGGAGAACGAAGCCGCCGTCTGGAAGGTGGTGCTGGCCCCCATGCGGACGATCACTTCGCCGAAGCCGCCTTCGGGAACGCCGGTCGTCAGTTCCCCGGTCTTGCCCGCGTACTCGCGGACGGAGAACCCGGTCGAGTTCTCGCTCGCCTTCATGGGCTTGACGTAGATCAGGTGGAGGGCCACGGCCGCGGCGACACCCAGCGTCGCCGCGACGACCACCTCGGGGATGCGTCCGAGGCCGGCATACGCGTCGAGCAGCAGGCCCGCCCCGCCGAACACGGTCGCTCCGAAGACCCCGGACAGCGGATCGAACACGCCTCCGAGATCGAGCGCATCGAGCGCACCGTCGAGGGCGTCCATCGCGGCTTCCAGAACATCCCCGAGGAAGACGAGCAGCACCGAGAGCGAGAGGCCACCGAGGAGGCAATACCAGTAGACCGTGGTCATCGTCGCGTGTGTCGAGTGAAAGCAGGTCTACGGTGCCGTATGGACCGGGTTACGATCCGAGTCCGGTTCTCGGAAGGTAGAGCGCTCGCCCCACTCTGTCGAACAGAACACGCCCGGGCGGGCCTCCACGGTAAGAGGTCCGCCAGAGCGAGAGCAGTCCGTGGGGCGGACTATCGGTAGATCGAGTCCAGGATCGACTCCCGGGACGGGCTGGCTGTCTTGAGCAGCAGCACCGACGACGCGAGGCAGGCAATCCCGATCGCGGCCATCAGGCGGAGGTTCGAAGGGGTCATGGCGGAACAGGGCGGGGATCTGGGAGCGCTTCCAAAGATCCTGCCATGCCTCTTCGGCACCCCGACGAGGGACTCAGGCGACCTCAACAGCTCACCGAGTGGTCAGACTCGACACATGAATGGCTCCTGGACGTACCGAAATCTCCCCTACCCCCTGCAAGTAATTCTTCTCTCATACCCGCCAAATACACTACCCTTCGGTAGCCGATTCGCACACACTCGGGTACAAAGCGCCAGTCGCGTCCGGCCTCATCTCTCCACCACTACCACCACCTCTCATGGCTAAGTCGTCAAAGACTCCCACCTTCGACATGGACATCGTAGACAAAAAGGCTGCCGCTGGCATCCTCAAGTCGTCCCGTCAGCGCGGGTCCCGTTCGTCCAAGTACACCCCCATCTACGAGAGCATCTCCGGACTGAGCGACGGCGAGTTCCTCGTGCTCCGTTCCATCGACAAGAGCGCCAAGCTGGGCATCTACCAGGGCGTCAAGCGCAACTTCGGCACCGACGTGAAGATGGCGTCGGCGCGGGACCGCGACGCGTCCGGTGAGGCCTACACGCTCGTCATCGGCCGGGCGACCGACCACGATGAGATGCGCGAGCTCGCCAAGCGCGGCTAGCCGGCGTCCGTCATCCGGTCCTCGGGGCGGCCCGTGTAGAACGGGTTGGCTCCGCCACCTCCTTCGGGAGTCGCCTCGGGGGTCTCGACGCCGCGGTACATCCTCGCCATGCGGACGTAGTGCGCGGCGTTCGCTCGGTTTCGCTCCACCTCCGCCTCGGTCAAGGGTCGGACGACACGAGCAGGCGACCCGAGCACCAGGGAGCGCAGGGGGATGCGGGTCCCTCCGGTGACGAGCGCCCCGGCGCCGACCAGTGACCCGGCCCCGACGACGGCGCCGTCCAGAACCACGGCGCCCATCCCGATCAGCACGTCGTCCTCGACCGTGCAGCCGTGGACGACAGCGTTGTGCCCGATGGTGACGCCCGTCCCGATCCAGCAGGGGTGGGTGCCCCGCGAGACGTGGACCGTGGCGTTGTCCTGCACGTTGGAGGACGCGCCCACATGGATCCAGTGCACGTCGCCGCGGAGGGAGGCGCCGAACCAGATGCTGGCGCCGTCACCCAGGGTGACGTCCCCGACGACCGCGGCAGTGTCGGAGACGTAGACGTCGGCCCCGAGGCGGGGGAAGCGGCCGAGAAAGGAGTCGATCATGGGAAGTAGATGCAGGCCGGAGGGCTCGAACGCGCCGGTGGCCATGAGGGGGCGCCTGGGATGGAGGAGGCAGGCGGACCCCCGGCGGGGAGGTGGCGTACGTCTGAGCCGCCGCCCCGAATATGGCCCACATCGTCGTCTCCCGCCCGCATTCCCTCGACCCCGACACGGCACACAAGGCCGTCGACGAGGTCGCCGACCGCCTTCGGCGCGAGTTCGGCGTCCAGACGCGCCGCGAGGGCGGGACCGTCTGGGTGGACGGGCGAGGCGTCTCTGGCCGCTTGGAAGCCACTCCGGACACCCTCCACGTCGAGGCGACACTCGGGCTGGCCGCCCGGCCGTTCCGCCGACTGCTGCGCCGCGAGATCGAGACCGAACTCGACCGCCTCGCCCCTCTCTCCTGACCCCATCGACCATGCCCACCACTGTCCGCCGCTTCGTGCTCGACCGCCTCTACCCGACCGTCCTGAACGGCGTGCCCGGTCTCGGGACGCCACAGGACCGGGCCGCCGACGCCCGACTGGGCGGCGGATCGACCGACGAACAACTCGACCGGTTGGTCCGCCGCCACATCGCCGCATCCGCCTCGGCGGGCTTCTTGAGCGGCCTGGGGGGGTGGATCACGCTGCCCGTGGTGCTGCCCGCCAACCTCGCTGCGGTGGCCTCGGTCCAGCTCCACATGGCGGCCTCGGTCGCGGCCCTCGCCGGGCACGCCCCTGAGTTGCCCGGCACGCGCGAGCGCGTCCTGAAGTGCCTCGTCGGTAGCGGCCCCGCGGACCCCGCTCGCGACGCCGAGCAGGAGACGCTCGACCGGTTCGGGTTGAAGCTGGCCGAACGCGGCCTCAACTTCGTGGTGGCCACGACGGTGGGCGCCGTGAAGTGGGGCGCCAAGAAGGTCGTCGAGGGTGGCGTGAAGCGGAAGCTGGTCCGCGGGATCCCCCTCGTCGGCGGCGTGATCGGCGCGGCGTCCGACGGATACGTGACGATGAAGGTCGCCGAGGCAGCCCGCGCCGAGTTCTTCGGCGGCATCGAGCAGCCGGCCACGCCCGACTTCGCACCGACCTCTGGCGACGGCCTCCCCTCTGGGGTCGTGCCTGCCCCCAGCGACTCTCGCTGACTCCTTTCCATTCTCCTCTCTCCTCCCCTCTCCCATGGACACCATCCCCAACGAAACCGAAGCCGCCGAAGTCGCCGCCACCGTCGACGACCTGGAGCGTGGCTTGGCCCAACTCTCGCTCTCCAAAGCGATCAATCGCATCGACGACTGGAAGCGCAAGCTGATGGCCACCGAGCGGACGGACCTGATGCACATCGGCGCCACCCTCGGAGAACTGCACCAGTCACTCGTCGGCGAGGGCATTGATGGAGCGCGCGTAAGCACCCTGCTCGTCCGCCTCGGCGAGCAGACCGAGGCCGCCGCCAACGACGTGTCGCCGTCCACCACGGGCGACTCGAACGTGGAACTCCAGCAGGCCCTCAAGCGGCTGGGGTCGCTGTTGAGGCATGCCGGCGGAGCACTCGGCGGCACGACCTCCTGATCCTGTGCCCTCCCCCGGGCCGCCTCGGCGGCCCACCCGGGCTGGCCCTCACGGCACGTACCGGACCGCCAGCACGACGAGCGGGCGGTCACCAGCGGGCGTCCGGAGCAGGGCGGTGTCGCCCACGCGTTTTCCCGTCAGCGCCCGTGCGATGGGCGACGTAAATGCCACCGTGCTCGCCTCGGCGTCCGCCTCGTCGACCCCCACGATGCGGACGGAGCGCTCCGTGCCGTCGGCATCGCGGAGTGTGACGGTCGCACCGAACCGCACGTCCTCCCGGTCCACCTCGGCCGGGTCCACGACCTGACTGCGTGCGATGCGCTCGATGAGCCCCTTCAGCTTTCCCGTCAGCATCTCCCGCTCGCGCGAAGCATCGGGGTGCTCGGCGTCCAGGTCCGCGCGGGCCCGTTCCAGGGCGGCCTTCTCGGCACGGAGCGCGGCGAGGCCGGTCGGCGTGACGTAGTTGGGGACGCCTGCGGGGAGCGGCGCGCGGGGTGGGACGACGACGGGGACCTCCGGGGCCCCTTCCTTTACGAAGGCTCTGCTCATCGGGCGACTACGCCTACCGCCTCCCCGAGGTGCCCCACATACGAAAAGGGCGCCCCCCGGAAGACCGGAGGGCGCCCAGAAGGCAGAAGCCGAAGCTTACTGGCCCAGCGCGTCGGCGTCGGGCTCACCGGGCTCGTCAATGATCTCGCCGTCGCCGATGACGTCAGCGGAGTCGCCCGGGGCGGCGGTGTCCTCGATGACCTCGTCGACCATGTCGGCCTGCTCGTCGTAGGAGTCCTCAATCGCGTCGCCCTGGTCCTCGATGGCGTCAGCCTGCTCGGACTGGCACGCGGCGAGGCCGAGGGGGAGGGAGAGGGCGAGGGTAAGAATGAAAGCGCGCATGACGGTTTTCTGTGGGGTGTGGGGTGTGGATGGACTCCAGACGGCGCGAGCGATGGTGCGACGTTCGGGGTCCCGGGGCAGACGCCCCTGATCTCGCAACGTACATCGTTCCGCTCCGCAAGATCCAATGTGGAATTGTGGAACCGCCCACTTCCCTCCCTGAGCGCCTGAAATGGGGGTTCCCCCGGTGACACTCCGCTTAGACTCCTCGCTCTCCGCCTGCGGTCTTCTTCAGGTCCGCCAGCGCCATCAGCGCCTCGATGGGCGTCATGCGGTCTGGCTCGAGTCGGTCGAGGTGGTCGAGCACCTCCGTCGCGATGGGGTCCGGCACGGCCAGCGCGACGGGCAGCGGCGCTCCGGCAGGGAGCGCGCTGACGGACGGGCGCCCGACGGCGGGCATCCCGTCGCCCACCGGCTCGCCATGGACACCCACCTCGGCAGCGACATCGTGGGCTTCCAGGTGCCGAAGGACCCGCTTGGCGCGCGCCACGACCGACGGCGGCAGGCCCGCCATGCGGGCGACCTCGATGCCGTAGCTGTGGTCCGCCCCCCCCGGCACGAGCGTTCGCAGGAAGACCACGCGTCCCTCGTGTTCGCGGACGCGGACGCTGAAACTCTTGACGCGGGCCAGCCGCTCCGAGAGCGCGTCGAGTTCGTGGTAGTGCGTCGCGAAGAGCGTCCGCGCGGCGACGGCGGAAGTCTCGTGGAGGTGCTCCACGATGGCCCACGCGAGGCTGAGACCGTCGAAGGTACTCGTCCCCCGGCCGACCTCGTCGAGCAGGATGAGGCTCCGCGCGGTCGCATTGTTGAGGATGTTGGCCGTCTCGTTCATCTCCACGAGGAACGTCGACTCGCCCGCGGCGAGGTTGTCGCTGGCACCGACGCGCGTGAACAGTGCGTCCACCACGCCGACCCGCGCGCGCGCCGCCGGGACGAAGGCGCCGACCTGCGCGAGCAACACCACGAGCGCGGTCTGCCGGAGCACCACGCTCTTGCCCGCCATGTTGGGGCCCGTGATGAGCAGGATCTGGCCCGCCTCGGTGGCCACGTCGGGGTCCTCGCCCACCGGTGCCCCGAGGCGGACCGAGTTGGGGATGAACGCCTCGCCCGCGGGCAGCATCCGCTCCACGACCGGGTGGCGCCCGTCCACGATGTCGAGCACCGCCGACGTGTCGACTTCGGGGCGGACGTAGCCGTTGCGCTCGGCGACCTCGGCGAAGCCCGCCAGCACGTCGAGCGCCGCGAGCGCCTGCGCGTTGGCCTGGATCGGCTCCACGGCCTCCGCGACCCCTTCGCGTAGCTCTTCCACGAGCCGCGCCTCGATCTGGCCGATCGTGTCCTGGGCGGTCAGGATGGTCTCCTCGTACTCCTTTAGTTCGGGCGTGATGTAACGCTCGGCGTTGACCAGCGTCTGCTTGCGGATCCACTCCTCGGGCGCCTTGTCCTTGTGCGCGTTGGTGACTTCGAGGTAGTAGCCGAAGACCTTGTTGAAGCCCACCTTGAGGCTTGGGATGCCCGTTCGCTCGGACTCGCGTGCCTGGAGTTCGGTCAGGTACTGCTTCCCACTCCCAGCGATCTCACGGAGACGGTCCAGCTCGGCGTCGAATCCCGGTCGGATGGTTCCGCCGGCCGAGAGCTGGGCCGGGGGCTCGTCGGCGAGAGCGGCGGCGATGGCGGCGGCCGTCTCGGAGCAGGGCGTGAGTCGCTCGCGGAGGCGACCGATCAGCCCGGCCTCCTCTCCATCGAGGAGCGCCTGGATGGGCGGGATGCGACGGAGGGTGGTGCCAAGGGCGACGAGGTCGCGCGGCGTGGCGCGGCCGGTGCAGACCTTGCCGCACAATCGCTCCAGGTCCCCGACGTGGCGCAATTCCTCGCGGACGGACCGGCGGAGCCGGGGAGCCAGGAAGAGCGCGTCGACGGCGTCGAGCCGCTGCTGAATGCGCCCCACGTCACGCAGGGGGCGGACGAGCCACTGCCGCAGCAGCCTCCCCCCCATCGGGGTCAGCGTGGCATCCATCACGCCCACCAGCGAGCCATCCTTGCGACCGTCCTGCATCGAGGCGACTAGTTCCAGGTTGCGCTTCGTCGCCGGGTCGAGCGCGATGTGGTCCTCGGAGCGGTAGCGCTGGAGACGCCGGACGTGCGGGATGCGGCCCTTCTGCGTCTCGCCGAGGTAGTAGAGCGCCGCGCCTGCCGCCGTGATGCCGACCGAGAGCCCGTCGACGCCGAAGCCTTTGAGGCTGTGCGTCTGGAAATGACGGAGCAGCGTCTCGGTGGCGAAGTCGAGCCCGAAGACCCAGTCCTCCTGCTTCGTCACCGCAAATGGCAGTTCGCCTCCCTGCACCGCCCGCATGGCGTCGCGGAGGCGGTCCACGTGGCGCTTATCGACCACCACCTCGGCCGGGGCGACCGTCTGCAAGAGGCTCCCGAGGCGACCCACCTCGGCTTCGGTGAGGAAGAACTCGCCCGTCGAGGCGTCCGCGAACGCCACGCCGACCGTCGACGCCTCGCGGCCCTCGCCCCAGGCGACGGCGGCGAGGAAGGTCGAGTGTTTGGCATCCAATAACGGATCACGGAACGCGACGCCTGGCGTGACCACCTCCACCACGCCCCGCTTGACGATGGTGCGCGCGTGCTTCGGGTCCTCCAGTTGCTCGCAGACGGCGACGCGGTGGCCCGCCTGCACCAGCTTCGGGAGGTGCTGGTCGAGCGCGTGGTGCGGGAAGCCTGCCAGCGGGATCTCCTCGGCCGCCCCGTTGCCGCGCTTGGTGAGCGTGATGCCGAGCACGTCGGCGACGGTCACGGCGTCGTCCTCGAACGTCTCGTAGAAGTCGCCCATGCGGAAGAGCAGGATCGCGCCGGGGTGGCGGTCCTTGATCTTCCAGTACTGCCGCATGAGGGGCGTCAGGCGCTGCCGCTTGCGGTCGGTCTCGTTCAGGAACAGGTCGTTTTGCTCGGCCACGGTCGATGGGATCTCGTGCCCCTAAACTAGCGGCGCCCGCCGCCACCTCTGTGACAGCGGGCGCCAAAAGGCCCCGGTCTGGATCCAGTCGGATCGAGCCGACTCGGCCGTCGGCATCGGCGCTTCCTACGGCTTGCCGAGCCCGTAGTCCACCGTATACAGCTTGGGGTTGCTCGGCCGCGACTCCGCCCCACTTGAATCAATCGTCCGCACGTCGAAGGAGACCGCTCCACTGAAGGTCTGGCTCTCCTCCACGACGGACGTGTCGTCCCAGAACTCGGTGCTGGACGTCTCAAAAAAGTCCGTCTGGCCGGAGTCGAGGTTGATTCGCCGAACCCGGTAGCGGTCGGCGCCCCCGATGGGCGTCCAACTGAGCCTCGCACGTCCCTGGTCAATCACCCCGGAGAGGGTCGGCGACATAGGAAGTGTCCGGAAGTAAGCGAGATCCGACCTTGACCGAACGGATGAGTCTCTCGTGTCGATCAGCTCGATCTGCCATGCGTACTCCGTCGACCCCTCCAACCCGCTCACGACCCGAGAAGAGGCGCCCCCCACATTAACCCCCCTTGTATTGCTATACACCCCGTTAACCTTTTTGGACAACGAGAAGACTCCTCTTGTGTAGGCATCCGTCCCCGACCACTGAAACTCTATTCCACTTTGAAAATCCACCCCCTGCTGGCCATTGGGGTACGTCGCCCCGGGCTGCGGAGCCTGGATTCCCAAGAAGTCGTACCCGATCTCAGCCGTGTACTGGTAAATGCAGTTCTCACTCGTCGAGTACACGGTTTCGCCTGTCTCGACGCTCTGCACGCCATTCGATGTCTCTTCATGCAATGTCCAGCTCAGAAGCTCCAGGTCGATATCAGACCGCACGAAGTCGTATACCCCGGGAAAGAATTCCACTTCCTTGGTCATGCCATTGATGTCACACCGGACGGCCGTGAAGAATGCCGTCGCAGAGCCACCGGCGCTGAAACCAATCGACTCAACCTCGATGGTCTCCAACACCACATCGACGCTGTCTCGATGTTCGAAAACGGCCTGAGCGCCAGAGCTGACGCCCGCTGACTTCTCAGCTGCCATGTGTTGCGCGGACACGCCAGCGTCGTCCAGCGGGGTGGAGGAGTCACACGCCGACAACGCGAACGCGAGACAGAAAGCGGCAAGCAGGGGGCGAAACGGGAATCGGGGAATCATTGCAGAGTGGGGGGGTGGGGCGACATGACATCAGGACGGAGGGGCTTCCTGCGCCCTGAACCCAAATGCTACGAGGCTGGCCATCTTCTCCGAGTGGTACGCATGTCCCCACGTACCTATCGATTCCTCCTGATCCAGCCCCCCCTACCGACGGACTGGAGATCCACTCTCCCACGGGTACTCGAAGCCGCGCCCGCCTCGGGCGCAAAGTCAGCAAACTTCGTAGCTGTGGGCACTGGCCTCGCCAGTCGCAGTACTCATCCAGCGGCCGGGCAGGCTGTGCGTGAAGCAGGGCCGGCTACGAGGCGGTACTCGAGGGCTGATCGCTGGATGGCGTGGAGGGCTCCGCGGAGAGACGAGGGGGCCCACTCGGACACCGAACGTCGTCTAGGGCTCGATGCAAACGACCGGAGCATCCTCTCGGGCCTCAGCTTCGGCAGACGGCGCACAGCCGACGCGCGGACCGGCGTCGCCGCTGGGCTGGCTCGTCAGGTCGTCGGCGCCGCCGTGGACCAGCACGGCCTTGCCGAGGATCGCCGTCGGCCCCTCGAACGACAGCACCGAGTCGATACGGACGCCGAGCGCCTGCCCAGTCGCCTCGGCGAGGATGTTGCCGAGGTCGCCCGCGTGCCGCTGAGCGGGCGCCGCGCTCGGCGCGCCGTGCTCGCTGCTGAGCGGGTTGAAGTGGCCGCCCGCCGCGCCTGCGGGCGTG
>NZ_MVOI01000013.1 GCF_002283555.1 Rubrivirga sp. SAORIC476
GCCGATGACGCTCACCACGACGCTGCCCGCCAACACGGCCGACGTCACGGTGGAGCTGCAGACGACGGGCAGCCGGATGAACTTCCTGGCCAACCCGTTCGGCACCGACCTCGACCTGACGGGCATCTACTCCTGGCCCGGCGGCTCGAACATCCCGCCGACCGGCCCGCAGGTCTGGACCTACGACCCGGTCGCGAAGACCTTCGTCACCGGCGCCACCTCGGTGCCGGCCTGGACGGGCTTCCGCGTCCGCTCGAAGGGCACCGGCAGCGCCGCGCGCAACCTGACGATCCCGGCCTCGGCCGCGCTCACAGGAGGCGCTCGCGTGGCCGCGCGGGAGACGGAGGCCGTCCCCGGCCTGCGGTTCACGCTCGACGGCGTCGACGGCGACGGGACCTCCCGCATCGCCGACCGCAGCTTCGCGATCGGCTTCTCGGACGAGGCTCGCGCGGCGTTCGACGCCGACGAGGACGTCGAGAAGTTCCAGGTGCCCGCTGAGTCCTACGCGCTGATCGGCGCCCGGGCCGGTGAGGCGTTCCTGGGCTACGACGCCCGTCCGTTCGCCAACGCGGAGATCCCGCTCGCCATCGAGGCGCGCGGCACCGGCTCGCGGTTCACGCTGCGCTGGGACGCCGACGCGCTGCCGGCCGGCCTGCCGGTCGTGCTGGTGGACCTCGTGACCGGTCGCGAGATCGACGTCCGCACCCAGTCGAGCGTCTCGTTCGACGTGCGGACGCTGGAGGCGTTCACCGACGTGATCCCGTCGAGCGACTTCGCCGACGGCGCCAACGCGACCGACCGGTTCGTGCTGCGGATCGGCACCTCGGCCTCGGCTGAGGCGGCGATCACGGAGGTCGAGCTGACGGCGATCGCGCCGAACCCGTCGACGGGCGCGGCGCGGGTGTCGTTCGCGCTGCCGGAGGCGGGCCCGGCGCGCGTGACGGTGTACGACGTGCGCGGCCGGTCGGTGGCGACGCTGGTGGACGGTCCGCTGAGCGCGGGCCGTCACGAGGCGACGCTGGACAGCGGCTCGCTGGCGGCGGGCGTCTACGTGGTCCGCCTGGAGGCGGCCGGTGCGGTGGTGACGCGCCAGGCGGTGGTGGTGCGCTAACCCGGCACCGTCGGCCCCACAGTCAGGCTCGGAGCGCCCCGCCGACACACGCTGTCGGCGGGGCGCTCTTCTTTTAAACCGGCCTGTCGTCCCTCGGTGCGACCGAGGCGGGCTGGGGCACGAAGACGACCGGCGTGGCCTGTGGCGCCCTTTCAGCGCACCGGATATGGGTTTATCCTGCCCCCCTTCCTGACCCCACCCCCTCGATGCGCTTCGTACTCCTCGTCGCCCTGAGTGTGACGCCCCTCCTCACGGCAGGCACCGCCTCGGCCCAGACCGCGCTCTGGTCCGACGTGTCCACGGCGTCGCTCGGCGCCTCCGACCTGCCGACCCTCCCCACGGCCTTCCGCACGGTCGCCCTCGACCAGGGCGCGATGGCGTCGCGGCTGGCGGGCGCTCCCGACCGTGACCTCACGCGCGGCACGACGCTGTCGATCCCGCTGCCCGAGGGTGGATTGGTGGACGTGCGCGTCGCGGAGGCCTCCATCATGGCCCCGGCGCTCCAGGCCCGCTACCCGGAGATCCGGACGTACCTCGCTGACGGCCCCGGCGCCGTGCACGGGCGGCTGAGCCAGACGCCGCTCGGCTTCCGCGCCATGCTGTTCACGCCGAACGGGACGGTCTACGTGGACCCCTACCTCCAGGGCGACACGCGCCACTACGTCGTCTACTACTCCCGCGACCTCGTGGTGGACCCGGCCCTCCGCGGACGCACCACCGACGAAGTGCTCGGGGAGCACGCCGCGCCGTCGCGCCGCGACGGGGAGCAGGGCCGCGCGCACGGCGAGACCCTCCGCACCTACCGCCTCGCGGTCGCAGCGACCGGCGAGTACACCGCCTTCCACGGGGGCACCGTCGCCGGCGGGCTGGCGGCCGTCGTGACCAGCTTCAACCGGGTGACGGGCATCTACGAGCGCGACCTGTCGGTCAGCTTCCAGCTCGTCGCCAACAACGACCAGCTGATCTACACCAACGCCAGCACCGACCCGTACTCGAACACGTCGAGCGACCTCACGGCCAACCAGACCAACATCAACCTGGTGATCGGCTCGGCCAACTACGACGTGGGCCACCTCGTCGGCACCGGCGGCGGCGGCGTGGCCAGCCTCGGCGTGATCTGCACGACCAGCAAGGCGCGCGGCCTGACCGGCTCGGGCGTCCCCGTCGGCGACGCCTTCGACGTGGACTACGTGGCGCACGAGCTGGGTCACCAGTTCGGCGGCAACCACACCTTCAACGGCGACTCGGGCAGCTGCTCGGGCGGCAACCGCAATGGCTCCACGGCCTACGAGCCGGGCAGTGGCTCCACGATCCAGGCCTACGCCGGGATCTGCGGCAACGACAACCTCCAGAGCAACAGCGACGCGTACTTCCACGGCATCTCGCTGGACGAGATGACGGCCCACGTCACGACGGGCAGCGGCGGCACCTGCGGCACGACCATCACGACCGGCAACCCCATCCCCGTCGTCTCTGTGCCGAGCGGCTTCACCATCCCGGCTGAGACGCCGTTCTCGCTCACCGGCAGCGCCACCGACGACACGCCGGGCTCGCTCACCTACACCTGGGAGGAGTTCGACCTCGGTCCGCAGGCGGACGTCAACGCGGGCACGGTCCCGCTCTTCCGGTCCTTCCTGCCCACGGCCAGCGGCACGCGCGTCTTCCCGCAGATGGACCGCCTCCTGGACGGGCTTCCGCCCGTCATCGGCGAGACGCTGCCGACGGCGGCGGGGACGTACACCTTCCGCCTGACCGCGCGCGACAACAACCCGGGCGCAGGCGCCATCCACGACGCCTCGCTCGACGTGGACGTGGTCGCCACCGGCTCGCCCTTCGCGGTCACGTTCGCCACCACGCCCGGCGAGATCTACGCGTCCGGCAGCACGACCGTCACGTGGAACGTCGCCGGCACCAACGCCGGAGCGATCAACACGCCGACGGTCGACATCCTGCTCGCCACCGACGGCGAGACGTTCGACACGGTCCTGGCCGCGGCCACGCCCAACGACGGCTCGCAGACGGTCAGCTTCCCGGCCGTCGAGACCAGCGACGCGCGGATCATGGTCCGCGCCGTCGGCAACATCTTCTTCAACGTCAACCCGCAGCCGTTCACGATCTCCGACGCGGAGCCGCCGGCCATCGTGGTCGCGCCGGGCTCCATCTCGCGCACGCTGCCCGTCGACGGCACCAGCTCCGAGACGGTCACGGTTTCCAACACGGCGTCCTCCGGCGCCCTCGACCTCTCGTGGTCGGTGGACGTGGTGACGGACGCGGAGCGGCTCCGGCCGCAGGCCCCGGCCGCTCGCGACCTTCCGAAGGGCTCCGCCGAGGCGGACGGGACCGGCGCCACGGCGCTTCTGGGCGCGGGCGGCCCGGACGCGTTCGGCTACGAGTGGATCGACTCTGATGAAGCGGGCGGCCCGGCCGTCGACTTCCAGGACATCTCGGGCACCGGCACCGCGGTCACCTTCACGCCGACCGGCTCCTTCCCCGCCGGGGACGAGGGCTACGCTGACGTCGCCCTGCCGTTCACCTTCCCGTTCTACGGGACGGACCGGACGAGCATCCGCGTGATGTCGAACGGCTTCCTGACGTTCTCGGCGTTCGCCTCGAACTCGTTCACGAACGGCACCTTCCCGAATACGGCCACGCCGAACGCGGTGATCGCGCCCTTCTGGGAGGACCTCGACCAGAGCGCGGGGGGCACCGTCTACACGGGCACCGTCTACACGGGCACCCTCGGCGACGGCCGCTTCGTCGTCCAGTACGATGGTGTGCCGCGCTACAACACGACGGCGCCGCTGACCTTCCAGGCGATCCTCTCGCCCGATGGCACCATCGAGGTGCAGTACGGCACCATGTCCGGGACGCTGAACAGCGCCACGGTCGGCATCGAGAACGACGGCGGCACGGACGGCCTCCAGGTCGTCAGCAACGCGGCCTACGTCACCTCCGACAAGGCGATCCTCTACACGTCGCCGGCGGCCCCGTTCATCACGGCCGCGCCGACGAGCGGCACGGTCGCCGCGGGCGCCGACGGCACGTTCACCGTCAACCTCGACGCGACCGACCTCGCGGAAGGCATCTACACGGCCGACCTGATCGTGTCCTCCAACGACCCGACGACTCCGACAGTGACGGTGCCCGTCACGCTGACGGTCGGCGAGGCGGGTGGCGTGTCGATCCTGATCGACGATCCGAAGGGCTTCCGCTTCCTCGGAACCCCCGCGGCCGGCCTCACCGTCGACGACCTCGCGGCGATGAACCTCGTCCGCGGCGTGCCCGGCTACTACCCGGCCGCCAACCCGCCCAACCTCGAGACGAGCTACGACGCCGCCACCGCCACCTGGATTCCCTCCACCGGCACCG
>NZ_MVOI01000014.1 GCF_002283555.1 Rubrivirga sp. SAORIC476
GGGGGGGGGGGGGGGGGGGGGGGGCGTCTCCGGGGCAGCTACGCGGCCTGGAGGCGGTCCCGCTCGGCGGCCAGGGTTCCGGCCAGCGTGCGGCGGGCCTGGAGGCCAGCGGCGCCTCTTGAGTACTTGCGACCAAGGCTCCCACGGACGAGTTGAAGGGCGGTCATTGTGACAGCGGAGTAAGTATCAGAAGGTACGGAAGAGATGTAAAAAACCCATGCGGATAGTCTATACATACAACGTGTCGTTTTTTAGACCCGGCGCACAGTCATAGCCCTCGTGATTTCTCTAGGGCTCCCGGTCGGCTCCCTTCCCGATAGGCTGACCGCCGACGATGGGGCGGGAGAGGAGACTGCCCGGGCAGCGTGCCAGGACTCCAGCGGGGGCACGTCGGCACGTCGGACCCGGTAGGGTCGAGGGGCACTCGGCCGGAGTTGTCCACAACCTTTGCGGGGAGCCACCTCCTCCCGCTACGTTCTCCCGCGAACGCCTCCACGGTCTCTGCCTGAAAAGGAAGCGGCCCCGCGTCAGGCAGACGCGAGGCCGGGAGACCTGGTGAGGACTTCCTGCCCTTTGCCGCTACCAACGGCGCCGGGCTTCATCCGACCGCCGACGTGAACGGCAGGCAGATGCACACCGAACGTAAGACACCCGACCGCCCGTTCCCAACCCGAACGGGAGTCCCCTCTGGTGGAGAGGGAGACCGGCCCCCCAGGACGCACTCCAGGTCCTCCAGCACGTCCTCCAGAACCGCCCCGCCGGAGCTTGTCCCTCCTGCGGATAACGCTACCGGTTCGCCCCGTGCGGGCTCTGAGGGCCGCTCTGAAGACTCCCCCCCAGAGTTCGACCTGGCAACGGTCCGGGAGTCGAGGCAGACGCAGCTTGAAGTTCTGTGGAGGGAATCCAGCCGTCCCCGTCAGCGGAACTGTCGGCGGGCCCCGGCGGCCTCGTCTGTGGGCTCAGTCGGCGTCCACCGGTCGGCCCGGGGCACGTACTTCAGCGGCCTTCAGACGTGCGGCCACTCCACCTGCCCGGTCTGCGGTCCGACGATTCGAGAAGCGGAGCGCGTCCGGCTGCGGGCTCTGGTGGAGGCGCACCTGGAGGCGGGCGGCTCGCTCTACGTTGGCGTGCTGACGCTCTCGCACGGCCCCCGGGACCGGGTGGAGGACTTGATGGACGCTCTAGACTCTGGCCGGTCAGCCGCTATTGGAGGAACCGGCGGGAGCCGATGGGCGAAGGATCGACGGGACTTCGGAGTGCAGGGCGTGGCCTGGCACCGGGAGGAGGTCCACGGCCGGAACGGGTGGCACGTCCACGTCCACCTGGTGCTTTTCACGTCCGGGCCGCTCACCTCGGAAGCGCTGGAGGCGTTGCAAAAACGGCTATATGGGCGGCATCGGGACGCCCTAGAGGCGCGGGGCTTTCGGTCGCTGGAGGCGTTCAACGGCCTCCAGGAAGTCCGGGCCCCGGAGGCCCTGCCCGGTTACCTGACGAAGGCCGACGGCGCGGCGGACCGGGTGGCAGCCGAGAGCACCCGAGGCGACGTGAAGACGGGGAAGGGTCTCACCCCGGGACGGCTCCTCCAGCGGTTTGTGGAGACCGGCGACATGGACGACCTGAACCGCTGGAGGGACCTGGAGGCGGCGGCGGCGGGGCGGCGCTGGAGGCACCTCCCGGCGGCCCTGGTGAAGCGCTACGGCGTCGGGACAGAGGAGCCGGACCTGGAGGCCGGGACGGAGGAGGAGGAGAACCTGGAGGCGGCGGAGGAGCGCGACCGGGCGGACGCGAAGACAGTGACCGGAGGCGTCGAGGTCTTTCGGATCCCGCTCACAACCTGGAGGACGTTGACGCGGACGTTGGGGGCGGTCGGCAAGCTCCGGCACCTCGTCCACGTCGGCGACCTGGAGGCAGCGCGGGCGCTGGTGGAGTCGGCGGCCAGGGAGACGGCTCGGAGGCACCGGGACCGGGGCCCGGCGTGGGCTCGGCACGTTCCGCCGGAGCCCGTCGGCGTGGACAGGCTCGGTGCTCAGTAAGGAGGCGCGACGATGGGGTGTCGCCGCGCCTCCAGGGTCTTCATCGGCCTTGGCACGGGAGTTGAGATTCCCCAGGTCCCCCCTACTTTCGTGCCCTTAGCGGCTGAAAATGGACGTTTCCAGCCACCGTGTCGGGTTTCAGGTGCAACGGCCGTATCGTTTGCACCACGCGAGGCTTAGTCCCTCTTCGACCCGCTCCCCATCTCTCTCAAGAGTCGGAACAGGTTGATGAGGAAACTGCCAGCGCTTATCAGCGTGGTGATTTCCACTGTGTCTACCGTGACGAAGTGATCTCGCCCCCCGCACGCCCGACGTTGCAGCGTCGGGCGTGCTCTGTTCTGTGCTGCTCTGCCAGAGGGGTTCGAGAGTGACCTGGTAGAACATGGGCGCAGGCACGCAAGGGGTGTGCCGCGGGTAGCGGACTCCCTTGCTCCTGCCCTTCAGCATTATGACGCCCGTCCTCGGTTTGTCCACGACGGCACCGGAAACAGGCTCCTAGACGATAGCAGAGCCGATCCCGATGTCAAAGAAATCAGTACGGGTCGGCCGTTCCACACCCCCTGCGGGTGAGCGCCGAACTCTCGTCGTACGTCTCCGGCCTGATCTCCTACCCGTCGTCTCGTCCCGCTGAGTCCGGCGTCGGCTCGGCATCCGGGAGAAGGTGCTGGAGGGCGGCCAGTCGGGCAGCGGCCTCTCCTCCGGCGACAGGAACGGCCTCGAATCCGGGGCGACCGTCGAGGCGCGGTAGTTGGATCGTCCCGGGCTTCGGGCGGGGCAGGACGGGGCGACGGCGCTTCATCGGATCGGGGTTCGGGTGGAGGCGAGGTCAGCCCGTCGAGGCGAGGCCGCGAAGGGCTCCGGAGATCAATGCAGCGCCGACGGCCAGCCCGCCGAGGCCAGCGGCCCGAGCGGCCAGGATCTCCTCCAGCACCTCGGGACGCTGGAGGTCTTCGGCGTGCTGCGCCCCAAGCTCCCGGATCGACTCCAGGCGGGGGCGGTCGGCAGGATGGACCTGGAGGACGGTGCCGAGGTCACGCATGGGCCTGAGGGGCAGAGGCAAGAGCGGCCAGCCTGTCGGCTAGGGCTTCGAATGCGTTGCGAGGCAAACCGGCACGACGGCCTTCCTCCAGAACAGCACGAAGGAGCCCGGCGGCCAGGGCGTCGGCCTCCCGGCGGTCGAGGTGTTCGCGCTCCAAACTGAGGAGACGAACAATGGCACCGGAGACGGCGGCGAGCGCGTGACCGGCCCGGGCAGCGTCGGCCAGGGAGTCGGCCTCCAGCGCGTGCCGTTCAAGCTCCCGGCCGACCGTGCTTAATGCGATCGTAAGCCGCCTTGGGGTCCATGCCGAACGGACCCGGCGGCGGCGCTTAGGGGCCGCTGGAGAGGCGTCTGGAAGCGTTCCGGGCATCGGGTGGACCTGGAGGAGGGGGGAGGGGGG